>CAIZCB010000059.1 GCA_903931355.1 uncultured Pseudomonadota bacterium | reverse complement strand
TTGCTGGAAATGCAAAAAATCAGTTATCACCATCGCCAATATTTATCGGCGCGTGGTTTTATGGAGCGTTATTTAAGTGTCGCCAAACACACAGCCGAATCGCTATGGCTGGCTACACAAACCGAACGCGCTTTAGGCAATAATAAATTGGCAGCAGACTACAGCCAGCAATTGCTGACGAGTTTTCCGTCATCTCAACAGGCACAACAAATCAAATCCGCGATCAGCAACTAATCCGGCATCAACAAAAACATGGCAAAACAACAACAGGCTATTCAAGCTATTCGCGGTATGCACGACATACTGCCCGAACAATCACCTTACTGGCACTGGCTGGAAAGCAAAGCCAGACAAGTGCTAGGCGCTTATGGCTATCAGGAAATCCGCCTGCCTATCGTCGAAAAAACCGAGCTGTTTAAACGCTCGATCGGCGAAGTTACCGACATCGTTGAAAAAGAAATGTACACCTTCGACGACCGCAACGGCGATTCACTGACCTTGCGCCCTGAAGGCACTGCAGGCTGTTTGCGTGCTTGCTTGGAACACGGCTTGCTACACAACCAAAGCCACCGCTTATGGTATTACGGCCCGATGTTCCGTCACGAACGCCCACAAAAAGGCCGCTACCGGCAGTTTTACCAATTAGGTGTTGAAACTTACGGTATGCCCGGCCCCGATGTCGATGCAGAAATGATTTTGCTCACCGACCGTTTGTGGAAAAAAATCGGCATTCGCGACAAAGTCGAATTACAAATTAATTCACTCGGCACCAGCGAAGAACGCGCCGCTTATCGCAGCACTTTAGTCAGCTATTTTCAGCAGCATTTGTCGGTTTTAGACGAAGACAGCTTGCGCCGCTTGGAAACCAATCCGTTACGGATTCTGGACAGCAAAAATCCAGCTATGCAGGAAATGCTGCAACAAGCGCCGGTTTTGTTAAATCATTTGGGCGAAGACAGCTTGAATCACTTCAACCGTCTTAAAGCCATGTTGGATGATTTAGGCATTGAATACAGCCTAAACACTCGCTTGGTTCGCGGCCTTGATTATTACAGCAAAACCGTTTTTGAATGGGTCACCGACGAACTTGGTTCACAAGGCACCATCTGTGCGGGCGGTCGTTACGACGGCTTAATCGAACAATTGGGCGGCAAACCGAATCATGCAATTGGTTTTGCGATGGGCATGGAACGGATTTTGGCTTTGGTTGAGTTACTGGAGAATGTCGACATCGCGCCAACCGTTGATGTTTACATGATTCGAGTGGGCGAAGCCGCTGAACAAGCTGGCATGATGTTAGCCGAGCGTTTACGCGACCAACTGGATGGTTTAAAACTACAAGTCAACTTTGGTGGCGGCAGCTTTAAAAGCCAATTTAAAAAAGCCGATAAATCCGGCGCCGCTTATGCCATCATCATCGGCGATGATGAAGCGCAACGTGGCGATGTGGCATTAAAATCTTTACGGGTTGAGCAAGAACAAATCACCTTAAACCATGATGACTTGATCGACCAATTAAAATCACACCTATCCCTTTAATTTAAGCAAGCAAAGAGAATCGACGTGGCAATTTACGATACCGAAGAAGAACAACTCGAACAGTTAAAAAAATGGTGGGAAAGCAATAATACTTCGCTGATTGCTGGCGTTGCTGCTGCTGTCGTCATCGTGACTGGTTTTAATTTTTGGCAAGCTCAGCAATTAGAAAAACGCGGCCAAGCGTCAGAACTTTATCAACAAGTATTAGATGCTTCTGCGGCTAACAATAGCGACAGTATTGAAAAATTGTCAGGTCAATTAGCCAGCGAATACGGCTCATCAATCTATAGCAACTACGCGGCTTTGCAATTAGCCAAACTTAAAGTGCAAAAAGGCGATGTTGAAGCAGCTAAAGCGATTTTGCAGAAAGAAATTAAAACTAACGAAAGCGACGAACTGCAACATTTAAACCGCTTGCGTTTGATTCAATTATTGTTGGAAACCAAGCAATACGAACAAGGTTTACAACTGATTGCCGAAGTTGACCCAGCTTCTAGCGAAGGCTTTTCTGCCAGCTATGACGAGTTGCAAGGTGATTTGTATGTGGCTATGGAGCGTTATGACGAAGCACGCAATGCTTATCAAAGCGCGATTCGTAGCGGTTTCGCGACACCGCTGGTGCAATTTAAACTCGACGACATCGCAGTACCGGCTTTAGCAACCGGCGCTACTAAGTAAAACCTGATCCCACTGAAAATCATCATGTTAATGACTCGGAACCGTCGTTATTTACTAGCACCAACCTTGTTGGCTAGCCTTACACTTTTAACTGGTTGCGCAGGGCTTGATGCCGGACGCGACCTGATTTCGGGGTTAACCGAATATGTATTGGGGGATGACGATAATGCCGATCCACCGGCGACATTGGCTGAAGATTTTCAGGGCGAAATCCAAACCGAACAGCTTTGGCAACACAGCATTGGTGATGGCGCAGATGGTCAATTTCTCAAGCTGATTCCGGCTGTTCGTAGCGATATTCTGTTTGTCGGCGACCGTAAAGGTTTGCTACAAGCACGTAACTCGGTCAACGGCGAAAGCGCTTGGGAAAACAAAACCAGCTACAACTTCTCAGCAGGCCCTGGAGTTGGCGTTCACAGCATTTTCATGGGCACCAGCCATGCCGAAGTCATCGCTTTTGACAAAGTCACTGGCGAACAAAAATGGAACACTCGCGTGCCTAGCGAAGTGTTAGCGGTGCCTGTCGCAGCTAGAGGCTTAGTTTTCATCCGCACTACCGATGGCAAAATCATTGCCTTGAATGAACACAACGGTAGCGTGGTCTGGACTGTCGAACAAAGTGTGCCAGCTTTAAGTATTCGCGGCACGGGCAATCCTTTAGTAATTGACGACACCCTGATCGCCGGCGCTGCCAATGGCAAACTGGGCGCCTTTCAAGTCAGCGATGGCAAAGCCTTATGGGAAGCCACTATCGCTATGCCTGCCGGTCGTTCTGAAGTAGAACGCTTAGTGGATTTAGACGCCGATCCGGTTGAACGTCGTGGCGCAATCTTCATTGCCAGCTATCAAGGCGGCACCTCATCGGTATCAGAAACCGATGGCGATGTGATTTGGCGCAATGAAGCGGTGTCCTCTTACACGGGTCTTAGCACCGATTTACGTTACATCTACATCAGCGACACTCGCGGTGACGTTTCGCAATTAGATCAACGCAACGGCGCGGCACTTTGGAAACAAAAAGATTTACACAACCGCCGCTTAACCGCTGCGATTGCTTACGATAATTATGTCGTAGTGGGTGATTTTGAAGGTTATGTGCATTGGCTATCAATTACCGATGGCCGCTTAATGGGTCGCACCCGAATCACCAAAGCCCCCATAGAAAATACCCCCGTCGTTGTTGACGGCACTGTTTACGTTTACGCAAAAGACGGCACGCTTGCCGCTTTGAGAGTCAAATAATTTATGTTACCTGTTATCGCCCTAGTCGGCCGCCCCAACGTGGGCAAATCCACTTTATTTAATTACCTAACCCGCAGCCGCGAGGCGCTGGTTGCTGACTATCCAGGCCTTACCCGCGACCGCCAATATGGTCGCGTCAAACGTGGTGAACGTGATTGTTTGGTGGTTGATACTGGCGGTATCACCGACGACTTGGAAGGTATTGACGCGTTTGCCAAAAAACAAGTCGAAATCGCTTTGCAAGAAGCCGATGTGGTGTTTTTCTTGGTTGATGCGCGTGATGGCTTGAACGCTTCCGATGAAGCAATTGCTGACATGTTGCGCAAACTCGGTAAACCGGTGGTTTTAGTCGTCAATAAAATGGACGGGATTAACAGCACCACCGTCACTCACGAGTTTTACAGCTTGGCGTTTGGCGAGCCAATTCCAATTGCCGCTTCACACGGTCGTAATGTCCATGACTTGTTAGAACGCATCGACGAATTATTGCCGCCGATTGACGAAGAAATTATCGAAGAAGATCCAGGCATTGCGATTGCGATTGTTGGCCGTCCTAATGTCGGTAAATCAACACTGGTTAACCGGATTTTAGGCGAAGAGCGGGTTGTCGTATTCGACGAAGCCGGCACCACTCGCGACAGTATTTACATTCCTTTCGAGCGCAATGAACAAAAATTCACCATCATCGACACTGCAGGGATGCGTCGTCGTTCGCGAGTTTCGTTGACGGTGGAAAAATTCAGCATCATCAAATCCCTGCAAGCGATTGAAAAAGCTCATGTGGTGATTTATTTAATCGACGCCCAAGAAGGCGTCACCGATCAAGACGCCCACATTTTAGGCTTGGTGTTAGAAGCGGGCCGCGCCTTAATTATTGGCTTGAACAAATGGGATGGCTTAAGTGCTGAACACCGCGAGATTGTTAAAAAACAAATCGAAATCAAATTAAGCTTTTTAGACTTTGCCGAAAAACACCCGATTTCTGCGCTCCACGGCAGCGGGGTTGGCAAATTGTTTGATGTAGTCGGCAGCTTGTATGAGTCAACCATGACCGATATGTCGACTCCCGTACTGACTCGAATTCTGACTGACGCTATAAAAGATCACCAGCCGCCGTTAGTCGGTGGTCGTCGGATTAAATTGAAATACGCTCATCAAGGCGGTCGCAATCCGCCAATCGTGGTCATTCACGGCACCCAAACCGATGCATTACCCAGTTCTTACAAACGCTATTTGATGAACTATTTCCGCGACCAGTTACAACTACGCGGTACGCCGGTACGTTTGGTGTTTAAATCGCCGGAAAATCCATTCCAAGGTCAAAAGAACCCGTTGTCTGACCGCCAAATCAAGAAACGCAAACGTTTAATCACTTTTAGCAAACGCAAAAAATAATTACCGAGGTTTAACTTATGGCAACTATTACCTTTCAAGGTCAACCAATCAATACCTGCGGCGAGTTACCCGCTGTTGGCAGCCAAGCCCCCGACTTTAAACTCTGCAACCGCAAAATGCAGGATGTCGGTTTAGCGGAATTTGCTGGCAAACGTAAAGTATTGAACATTGTGCCTAGCTTGGACACCCCAACCTGCGCCACCTCAACCCGCAAATTTAACGAAAAAGCCAGTCACTTAGACAACGCGGTCGTTTTAGTCGTCTCAGCCGATTTGCCATTCGCCCAAGCAAGATTCTGTGAAATTGAAGGGATTAAAAATGTCACCGCTCTTTCTAGCTTCCGCTCTAGCTTTGGCTCAGATTACGGCGTTAACCTGCTGGACAGCATTTTGGCAGGCTTAACCGCTCGCGCAGTGATTGTGATTGATGAAAATGATCAAGTGATTTACAGCCAGTTGGTTAGTGAAATTGCTGATGAACCGGATTATGCGAGTGCGTTGGCGGCGTTGTCTGCTTAACAAATCAACACTTAATCGTTCCTACCCTGTGCGTCACTGCCATTAAGTTAAGTATTGGTGTTTGTTATTCCCCTCTTTGAAAAGAGGGGTTAGGGGAGATTATTTAAATAAATCCCCCTCAATCCCCCTTTTTCAAAGGGGGAGATGTTTTAACTTATTAGCAGTGACGCACAGCGTGGGAACGATGTATTTCTAACTTAATGGCTGCGACTCCCTACATAGGGAACAATAACCTCGGAAACTCTCATGATTTTCTTCATCGCTTACAGCTTGATATTAGCCATTCTGGTCAAAACCAATAATGAAATCTTGCCCTTCCTAGCCAGCCCTGTGGCGCTTGGCTTAGGTTTAACCATCATGCTCGCCAGCATAATCATCGGCTACTTGAAAAAAGCTAGCACTATTAACTGGCACGATGGCTTTGCGACTGGTGGCTTATTGGTCTGGTACGCTTACTGGCAACCCGAATTTGGTGCCGATGCGCCGATGTTTTTGCTGTATCCGCTGTACTTCGCAGCCTTTACTTCAATCCTGACCTTATCGCTAATCAACAAAGCCGATTATTTCGATGTCGATTCAGTGGTTCAACTGCGTTATCTGGAAAAAATCACCCGCTTTAATATGCCGTTTGTGATTGGCTTTGTGTTTCTCGGCCTGTTAATCACTCGCCATTACGCGCTTTACGCAATGGCGATGACCTTCTTCATCGTCCGCCACACCATGATTGTCTGTCTGGAGAAAATTGACAGCAATTAGATTAGCGTTTTTCTTTCTTGAGTTTGGATTCACATTTTTTCTTACAGAATTTCTTTTTTAAGCCACCGTATTTAGCGCATTGAGCCTCGCAGATATTATTTTCTGTGGGCGGTGTTATGTTGGTAGAAAAGGCTGGGGTTAGTATCGACTCAGGGGTAGCGGTTTGATCGCTCTCGTCGTTGTCATCCCAAAAAGGCATCTGGAATGCACAGCCAGTTGTGCTGATCAATAAACTAAAAATCAAAGCTTGAGTAAATCTCGTCTTCATAACAAATCATTCCTTGGTAAGCCTAGTCCTATAGTAAAGCAATTTTACAAAAGTTATTAAATAGTAATTAAAAATGTAATTCACTTAAGCAATTGGAAAATCATGCTAATTATTGCAGTTGATTAAGGTTTTGTTTGATTTATTTCGTCA
>CAIZCB010000058.1 GCA_903931355.1 uncultured Pseudomonadota bacterium | reverse complement strand
GGCACTGGTGATTCTAGCCAGAAAATTATTACGCATCGCATTTTCGCTTTGGCAACAAGCCGATGCAAAATTCGATGCACAAAAAATAGGCTGCCTTAAAAATGCAGCTTGAAAAAACCATAGAATCTCAGGACGAACGGGATAGCCTTAACTTGCTTGGCAAACAATCAAGATTCTAATTGCATAATGCCGACTTACTTTTATTCAAGTGCTTAATATCAATCAAGGCTTGGAATAATAATGCCTTTCGCCGCCATCGCTTGCAGACTGGTTAACGCATATTGCAATAACAAATCCGAATTTAGATTCGGCAATTCAGCGCTTAAAGTTTGAATCGCATTAGCAATAGTCATTGGCTGTTGTTCCAATAATTGCAATAAGCGAAAAGTTAGCGGCACGGCTTGCATGAAATGCACATCGTGATGTTGATCGCGATAGACCACTAAATAAGTGACTTCCGCTGGCGGCTCGGTCGGCAGGTAATCTGGTGAAATTTGCTGGACTGGATATTGATAAGCCAATAACCAAGCCACCGGCGATAAGGCCAAACACCGCTCGCCAAGCTGTTCAATAAATTCAGCATCACCATAAACAGGCTCATCTTTGGCAATCACCAGCGCCATTTCCACCCATTCGTAATGCGCCAGCTCCCATAAAAAAGGGTAGTCGTCAGCATAATTGCGCGTTTGCAAATAGTCTAAAAATTCTTCTGCAATTTCGGAAAAGTACGGGGTTTTACAAGCGTGTTTAGCGAAAAAGTCTTTGCATAAGGCTTGCCATTGCTGATCATTCAGCAAAGTGCGTAACACGGGGAAATTAGTGCTTAAACAACTATCAATGTTGTTGAAAAACAGCTCGCGGTACATCGCCATCCGCTCAGGTTTGACATCGGCTGGCGCTGGATTGGCGGGGTTGCGAATGTAAGCTGCAAACTCAGCTTGCTTGGCTCGGAAATCAACCGCCATGACTCACCTGTTGCTGAATGCTGGCGATAGTGGCGACTTCGTTTAATAACTCTGGCAACGGTGGTAAATTAAAATCGCGTTCCAGCAAGGTCGGGAACACACCATGCACTTGATAGGCTTTTTCCAACAAAGCCCAAACCGGATCAATCACTGGTGCACCGTGGGTATCGACTAAAAAATCAGCGGCTTGCACATAATGTCCGGCAATATGGGCGTAGGCAATGCGTTGTGAAGGCATCGCCTTTAAAAAGCTTTCGGCGTCGTAGCCGTGATTAACACTGTTGACGTAAATGTTGTTAATGTCGATTAACACATCACAATCGGCTTCGCTGACTACGGCATTAAAAAACTCAATTTCGGACATTTCTTGTCCAGGTGCGGCGTAGTAGGAAATATTTTCGACGGCGATTTTTTGTTCGAGAATGTCTTGTACGCGGCGTATCCGTTGCGCGACATGACTGACTGCTTCAGTAGTAAACGGAATCGGCATCAGGTCGTAGAGGTGACCTTGGTGGCTACAGTAACTTAGATGTTCGCTGTAAAACTTAATCCCATGTTCGGCGAGAAAAGCTTTTAAAGCGCGGACAAAGGTTTCATCCAAATCATCGCTACTGCCGATGGATAAAGACAAGCCATGAGCGACGAAATTACAACGCTCGGTCATGGCTCGCAATTGTTTGCCTGATTTGCCGCCTATCGTCATCCAGTTTTCTGGAGCGATTTCGTAGAAATCAACTTGGCTGGGTGGGCTGTCGATAATCTGGCTCAGGATCGAACGCCGTAAACCAAGCCCCGCGCCATGAATCAGATTTCGATTAGTCTTCATAACCTTAACCGTTATTCTTCCCGCTTTTGGCCAGAGCGCCAAAACAGAAATAAACCAATCGCCACTAAAGCCATTAACAAATAGCCTTGATATTGAGCAACATCACCCATCACTCGTTCTGCTATATCGCCAAACTGGTAACCAATCAAACCGAATGAAACCGCCCAAATCAACGCGCCAAGGAAATTTAAAATAAAAAATTTCAACGGGCTAAGGCGGCTGGCACCAATCACAAACGGCGTGACGTTGCGGATGCCGTAAATAAAACGGAAACCCAAAATCACCGGCAGTTGATGGCGATGCAACATATCAAACACTTTGTCGGTTTTGCTGTGCCAATGGGGTCTTTTTTCCAGAAAACTGATGCCTTTTAAACGGCCAATATAGAAAAAAGTCTGATCACCGGCAAAGGTTCCCAAAAACGCTGAAAGAATCACATAAGGCAATTCCAGCCCTAGCCCACCTGCGTGAGCTAGAAAACCGGCAATTAACAATATGGTTTCACCTTCCAGATAGGTCCCAATAAACAGCGCGAAATAACCGTAATCACTAATAAGTTGCTGTAAATCCATGATAGGTGAAGGAGGCTAGATTGCTATAAAGAAAGGATTAATGACCGCCGTGCATTTTTGCACCGCAGCTAGTTTCGCTATCTTTCATTTTTGCGCCACAAGCCATTTGACCCGCTTTACCCGCGTCATCGTGTTTCATATCTGACATGCCCGACATACCACAAGCACCATCATGGCCTTTCATCATTGCACCACAAGAACTTTCCATACCAGGCTTCATTTTGCCGTCTTTCATCATCGCGCCACATTGACCCGCACCGCATGAACCTTCCGCTTTTTTAACGTGGCCAGCATGTTCGTCATGAGCGGCTTTTGCACTTGCACCGCAACCTGCTTCGGTGACTTTGTTGTGAGTATCAGCAGCCACTTGCATATAGCCACCTGATAATTCGGTCATTGCGAATGGGTTAGCGTCAGCGCTGACGTTGGCAGCCAAGCCTGACAATACAACGGTACCCATTGCTGCTAATTGTGCTTTGTTAGTTTTTTTCATGATCATGTTCTCTCTGAAGTTATTTATAGTTATTTAACACCACGTCTGGTGCTTACCTGCTTTTACAACAGTTCGTTCTCGATTATGGCATATTCAAGTTACATTCTTCGCCCTAAATTCACATAATTCGATGATACAACAACTTTCGCAACGCGGCTTTCTAGCGATGCAGGTATAGCGGCCATGCAAAATCATTAAATGATGAGCATCTTTTTTATATTGCGCTGGCACAGTTTTATCGAGCTTCCTTTCCACTTCTACCACGTTTTTGCCAGGTGCCAAGCCCGTACGATTCGATAATCGAAAAATATGGGTATCGACAGCTATCGTCGGCTGACCGAATGCGGTGTTTAAAATCACATTGGCAGTTTTGCGACCAACCCCCGCCAACGCTTCTAAATCCTCGCGTTTTTCCGGCACTTGGCCTTGATGCAAATCCAACAAGCTTTGGCACAATTTAATGATATTGGCAGCTTTACTATTAAATAGACCGATGGTTTTAACGTATTCCTTCAAACCCGCTTCGCCCAATGCCAAAATCGCTTGCGGGGTATTGGCCACCGGAAATAATTTCGCCGTGGCTTTATTGACGCCTTTATCGGTCGCCTGTGCCGACAACACCACGGCAATTAATAATTCAAACGGCGTGCTGTAATTCAGCTCGGTGGTCGGTTCGGGAATAGCCTCGGCTAAACGCTGGAAAATTTGCTGACGAATGGCGTTGTTCACAATGCTTATACCGAAATAGGCGCTTTAATCGCTGGATGGGCTTGATAATCCAACACTTCAAAATCCTCATAGACATAATCAAAAATCGAAGCCGGTTTACGTTTTAAATGCAGCTTTGGCAACGGCAACGGCTGACGACTTAATTGCAACTGCGCCTGTTGTTGATGATTCAGATACAAATGCACATCACCGCCAGTCCAAACAAAATCCCCCACCTCTAAATCACATTGCTGGGCAATCATATGAGTGAGCAGGGCATAGCTGGCGATATTAAACGGCAAGCCTAAAAAGGTATCGCAGCTGCGTTGATACAACTGACAAGACAATTTGCCATCCGCAACATAAAACTGAAACAGGGCATGACAGGCCGCCAAAGCCATTTTGCCCTCGGCGACATTGGCTTGTGGCGATTGCGATTCATCGGGTAAATCAGCGACATTCCAAGCCGAAACAATCATTCGGCGACTATTCGGGGTTTGTTTGATTTGCTCAATCACCTGAGCGATTTGATCCACCGCCTCACCATTCGCCAGCGGCCAGCTCCGCCATTGTTTGCCATACACCGGCCCCAGCTCACCATTGTCATCCGCCCATTCATCCCAAATAGTCACGCCGTTTTGTTTTAAATAAGCAATATTGGTATCGCCTTTTAAAAACCACAGCAGTTCGTGAATGATGGATTTCAGGTGCACTTTTTTGGTAGTAACCAAAGGAAAACCCTGCGCCAAATCAAAGCGCATTTGGTGGCCAAAAATTGACAAAGTGCCGCTACCAGTGCGATCACCTTTGCCATGACCTTCGCTGACAATTTTGTTAAGTAATTCTAAATAAGCTTGCATGACTGTTCTCTAGCGACCCCAAGGCATAACCGGCACGGTGGAAACACTATTGGCTGGCGCACCTTCAATCACTTTGCGACTAATCGCCAAGTAAACCAGGGTATTGTGTTTGGCATCCCACAAACGGGTGATATTGGTCGATTTAAACAACAACGAGGTATTTTCAGAAAATACGGTTTCTTCGGCCGGTAATTTATCCGGCAAATTGATAGGCCCAACCTGACGGCAAGACAAAGAAAATTGTGATGGATCTTCGGCCAAGCCCAATGTGCCAGAAATGCCGCCAGTCCGCGCTTGGCTGATGTGACAAATCACATTGTTGATTTTCGGGTCTTGAAAGGCATCGACACAGACTTTGTGATTAGCCCCGACCAATTTCCACGAGGTCGTCACACAACCCACTTCATCAGCATTGACCACCGCGCTACCCAACAACAAGCCCGCCAAGGCATATTTTTTTAAACTGATTTTCATATTAGATTTATCCATTAAGAAACAAAAACCCAGTCGCTAAAACAAGCCGCCTGACCGTGATACTGCCCATCTTGATCAAAAATATTCCACACCACCGCGTTATCAATCCTAAACCGTCTACCGGTTTTTGAAATCCGCACCCCGCTATAATGATCGATAAAGCCTTGGCTTTTGACCTGTTGCAACAAAGCCTCGCGTTGCTGTTGATTAACCGGCTCGGCGGATAATCGGGAAGGCATCACCAACAACTCGTCCCAACTCAATTCAAACAACGCCAAAGCCCGACGATTGCCGTAATTAAACACCGGATCAGCGCTGGTATCGTGGGCAAGCAACACAAAATCGGCTTCAAACAATTGCTGGGATAAAGGTTGATTCGGTTTAAGCGCCAGCAAGGGTTGGTTTAACAAGCGCTGGTAACTGTCGAATAACAGCTGGCTTTGAATGTCGTTGAGGGTAGGGGGCATGGATCAGGCTGGTTTGTATCAATAAGCCATTAGGCTACCGCATAGATTAGTAGAACAAAAGCAATTGATTGATTATC
>CAIZCB010000057.1 GCA_903931355.1 uncultured Pseudomonadota bacterium | reverse complement strand
TTTATTGTATTTGGACGCCTGTCATAACGACAGTTTAGTAGTGCGTTACCTTATTGTTGTTATTGTAAGCCTTGATTACAGGCCGCTTTCCTCCCCCTAAAAACGATCCCCTAGAGTTATTAGCTCCGTCAAGGTGGCGCGAAGTTTAGTGAAAAATAAAAACAGTGTCTATTAAAAAATCCCCTTTTTAATAAATAGTTTTTAGTCGAAATTAACGGCCCTTTAAAAACAAGCTGTTACAGGTTATTAGTTTTTGCTGATTTTTTATCTTCGCTCTAATTTTCGGTCTGCTTCTTCACTTAAAAAGAAATTTAAGCGTTCGTTAAGAATAGCCTGAAGCTGATAACTGAGGTCATTTTCCTGTTTTCCGAGCCGAATTTGCATAATTGCTTCTTCGGTTTGACCGGTTGCGTAGTAATACTCTGCGGTATAGCGATGTGATTCGCCGGGTTGTTTGAGATCAGCAAAAATTTGCGCCAGTAGTTCAAGGTATAGCGGTTGGTTTTTCTGGTTTTCTGACAAGCTTTGCAGCATTTGTTTGGCCTGTGCAGCTTGATTGCTTTTTAGCAAACTGCGGGTGTATTCAAGTTTGATCGCGTCATTATTAGGAAAGCTATTCACCGCCTTAGCAAATAAAGCATTCGCTTTTTCATAATTGCGGCTTTCCGAATAAGTGCGAGCGAGGGCGCTTAAATATTGCGGTTGATGAGGATATTGGTCAGCTAGTTGTTGAAAAATTGCTGCAGCCGCATCGTATTGCAAGCTTTCCAGTTGAATTAAGCCTAAGCCATAGCGAGCTACCGCACGTTGTTCGGTAGTGCCTTGTTGTTCCAAAGCGGTGAAATGCTGGGTCACTACCCGTTTATCGGGTTCGGTTAGCACCGCTA
The DNA here is from genome assembly GCA_903931355.1 of uncultured Pseudomonadota bacterium. Lineage (GTDB taxonomy): Bacteria > Pseudomonadota > Gammaproteobacteria > Methylococcales > Methylomonadaceae > Methylomonas. Next base: position 2,658 of record CAIZCB010000057.1, on the reverse strand, counting down.
TTTTTGCTTTGGTTAAAGCGTAGCCTAAAGTATCGGGATATTGGCGATAAGGATAGACCTCAGCACGACCACGGGTATCGGCTACCCGATTTTCTGACATTGGGTGAGTTCGTAAAAATTCAGGAACCCCTTTGCCATAAAAGCGCGTCGATTGCTGCAAACGCTCAAAAAAGGTCGGCATACTGCGTGGGTCGTAATTAGCTAATGACAAAGTCTGCATCCCGACCCGATCCGCTTCTTTTTCATGTTCACGAGTAAAGTCGATTTGGAATTGCAGATTACCGGCTTGCACCGCCATTAACGCCGCTTGCGCCATATTTGGTGATTGCGTACCAATCAACACCGCTGCCAGTGTTGCCGCCACGGTAGGAATCGATAACTTGCTGGCTTTTTCGATAAAGCGATACAAATGGCGTTGGGTAACGTGGGCAATCTCGTGTGCCATCACCGAAGCTAATTCACTTTCCGCCTCGGTCAATAAAATCAATCCTGAATTAACCCCAATGTAACCACCCGGGCCGGCAAACGCATTGATATTGGGATCCATCACCACAAAGAAATGAAACGGTGAGGTTGGTGTATCGCTATTCGCGGCTAATTGCTGACCAATGGCTTGAATGTATTGTTGAATTTCCAAGTCTTGGTTAATCACCGCTTGGGCATGTAGATTGCGGAAAAAAGACGCGCCAAGCTCTTTTTCTTGAGCCGGTGAAATTAAGCTACCTGCCGAATCACCCATGTCAGGCAACTGAATTTTATCGATGTCTAAAGCCAGTTGCGGGGCAGAAAACAGGCAAAGACCAATAGCGAGCGTTAAGGTTTTAAATTTCATGTAGGCAAGACAAGCACAGAAAGTAATGGTTCAATGGGGAATGCAGTTGCGACAAAGCGGCTAGGCCGTATTAAAATGCCGCCAGCCCATTATTAGCCAATTATATTACTGTCCCATGAAATATGCCGTACAGGTTAACGCCGCACCCTATGCCAGCCAAGCCGGTATCGATGCTTATCGATTTATTCAAGCAGCTTTAGAAGCAGGGCATCAGGTATTGCGAGTGTTCTTTTATAAAGACGGCATTTACCACGCCTTACGCTACGCCACTCCGCCCGATGATGAATTGCAAATCAGCCAAAACTGGTCGGCCTTAGCCAAACAATATCAAATTGATTTAGTGGTTTGCATTTCTGCTGCGCAACGCCGTGGCTTGTTATGCAGCGATGAAGCCAAACGCCAAACTAAACAAGACGATGATTTAGCCGAAGGCTTTCGGATTGCTGGCTTAGGTTTGTGGCTGGAAGCCACGGTTGCGGCTGATCGCTGTTTGGTATTTGGATAAGCGCCATGAAAAAACTGTTATTTATCATCAAGCGTTTGCCGCATAGCGGTCATCATGTCCAAGAAAATCTGGATATGATTTTAACCGCCGCCGCCTTTGATCAAGAAGTCAGCTTATTATTTCTCGACGATGGCTTATTGCAATTAAAAACCCAGCAACAAGCCGATGTCAGCGGATTGAAAGACACCGCTGCCGTGTTTCAGGTTTTGGATTTATACAATGTTGATAAGCTCTATGTCGAAACCGAATCGTTACAGCAACGCGGTTTAAGCGAGGATGATTTGATTTTGCCGGTGCAATTACTAGCGCGGGATCAAGTTAATGCTTTAATCAAGCAACACGCTATTGTGATTGCGGATTAAGCCGATGTTTTTATCAGATACCTTAAAACAACTATTAAACCTACTCGCCGACAGCGAATTTCACTCCGGCACCGAATTAGCCCAACAATTAGCCATTAGTCGTTCGGCAATCTGGAAACAGCTACAAGCTTTAGAAGATTTGGGCGTTGATTTAATCGCCGTCACCGGTAAAGGCTACCGATTACAACAACCCTTGCAATTACTCAATCAGCAAGCCGTCATCAGCCAGTTATCGCCATTTACCCAAACGCTGGTTAATCAGCTGGAAATTCACGATGTCATTGATTCCACCAACCGCCATCTCCTAGAGCAAGCCCGACAAGGTGCTTTATCCGGTAGCGTTTGCGTGGCTGAACATCAAACCGCAGGGCGTGGCAGGCGAGGGCGGCAATGGGTTTCGCCGTTTGGGCATAATCTGTATTTATCGATTTTATGGCATTACCAAGATGGCCCTGCCTCAATTGCTGGCCTTAGTTTGGCGTTAGGCGTGGCGGTGGTTAGAGCTTTAAAACAATTGGGTATTGAAGATGTCGGCTTGAAGTGGCCGAATGATATTTACTGCCAACAACGCAAGCTGGCGGGGATTTTGGTTGAAGTATCCGGCGAAAGCAGTGGCCCTTGTCATGCGGTGATAGGTTTGGGTTTAAACTTTTACCTGTCGCCACAACAAGCGGAAACCATTGAACAAGCCTGGATAGACATCGCCAGCGTCGTTGGCGAAAACGCCCATCAACACCGCAATCATCTACTGGCTCTATTGCTTAATCAACTCATGCCGGTGATTGCCGAATTTGAATCCAAAGGCTTGAGTCATTTTGTTGACGAGTGGCGCAGCTATGATTGCTTAAAAGGCCAAACCGCCAGTTTATATATTGGTGAAAATCGCTTTGACGGCACTATTGTTGGTATTGACGACAATGGCCTGATTCAACTGACTGATGCACAAGGTCAAATTCGCA
>CAIZCB010000056.1 GCA_903931355.1 uncultured Pseudomonadota bacterium | reverse complement strand
TTGACGTAATCAACTGCTTCCAACAAAGTTTTGTTGCCGTGTTGTTGAATCACTTCATGCAAGGCTTTATCAACGTCTTTCGCCATTCGGTAAGCATCGCCGCAGACGAAGAAGTAGCCGCCTTGTTCCAACCAAGCCCATAATTCAGCACCGCTTTGTTTCATGCGGTCTTGAACGTAGATTTTTTCTTCTTGGTCGCGTGAGAAAGCTAAATCTAAACGGGTTAACAAACCGCTGCTTTGCATAGCTTCGATTTCTTCGCGATAGATGAAATCGGTGCTGGCGTTGCGGTCGCCGAACAATAACCAGTTTTTGCCGTTGGCTTTGCGGAATTCACGTTCTTGCAAGAAAGCACGGAATGGTGCGATACCGGTGCCTGGACCAACCATAATCATTGGCAAGCTGTCGTCGTTAGGAACGCGGAAGTTGTTGTTTGGAGTAAAGAACACCCGAACATCGGTTTCTTCACCCACCAAATCAGCCAGATAAGTCGAGCAAACCCCTTTGTGGTCACGGCCATGTGCATCGTAGCGAACGCTGGCGACAGTTAAATGCACGCTGTCTGGATGCGCTTTACCGCTGGATGAGATCGAGTAAGCGCGGTGTTGCAAAGGTTTTAACAGGGCAATAAATTCCGCTGCTGAAAACTCGGCATTAGGGAATTGCAACAATAAGTCCAACGTATCGCGCCCCCAAAGGTAGTTTGATAATTGGTCTTTATCGCCAGATGACAAAATGTTGTTGAGTTCTTGATCACCAGAGCGTTTGGCAATTTCTTCGACCAGTTCTTTGCTTGGCAATTTAATTTCAAAATGGCTTTGCAAGGCGTCGCTTAAGCTCATTAATTCACTAGCAACCGGTTCTTGTTCGCTACCCGTGCAACCTAAGGCTTTGATGATATTGGCGACTAATTCTGGGCAGTTGTTTGGAATCACGCATAAAGCATCGCCGGCTTCGTAGCTTAAACCAGAGCCAGCAATCGAAATTTCGTAATGACGAGTTTCTTTTGATGAATCCAAAGCAGTGACGATACGATTGACGCGCATCTTGGCAGGGAATGGGTTTTTGCGGTTATAAATGGATTTAGATGTACTAGAGCTAAAAGATGTTCCTGCGCTAGGAGTTGTACCAGAGGTTATTATCTGTTGATTTCCTGAGTATTGGGAAGTAGTTGAATAAATGTCCGAGTTATCAGACATCAGCGGAATCACTTCACTAATCCATTCTTCCGCCGCCGCTTCAAAATCAACATCGCAATCAACGCGGTCGAAAATCCGTTTGGCGCCTAAAGCTTCCAAACGCTTATCCCAGTCGATACCGGCTTGGCAGAACAAGTCGTAACTGGTATCGCCCAAGGCTAATACCGAATATTTGACATTTTCCATTCTTGGTGCGGTATCGCTGTTAGCCGCTTCCCAAAGCATTTCAGCGTTATCAGGCATCGCGCCTTCGCCGTAAGTGCTAGTGATAATCAACAGGTAGTCCATTTTCGCTAATTGCGCGACATCCACTTCATCCATGCTTTTAACCACCGGTAATAAACCGTGGCTTTTAGCGCTGTTAGCGACATCGTGCGACAGCGATTCCGAGTTACCGGTGTGGCTGCCGTAAAGAATGTGCAAAGTACGAGCATTGCTTTGGTCAACACTGCCAGCGCTTTGTAGCATGTGGCTGTGCATACCAGCAAAGAAGCCGCCGAGCCATGCGCGTTGAGTGTCACTGTAAGGTGCGTTTTCTGGGATAAAAGGTGCTTTCATGTTATTACCATTTTTTGGCCGTTTTATCGGCCTCGGTCACTTTAAATGTCCTTGGGCTGGGATGAAAAATCATCCCAGCGGTTAGCCGTTTAATTAAGCTGATTGGTCTTCTAGCATGTCTTTAACGATTGCCAAGCTTTCTAAGCTGGCAAGGTTTTTATCGACAGAAGCTAAACCAGCTAATGCTTGGCG
>CAIZCB010000055.1 GCA_903931355.1 uncultured Pseudomonadota bacterium | reverse complement strand
GGCGTTCATCGTTTGGAATTACCGCGCTCAAAACATACAAATCCTCGAGTTAACCCAAGCCTCTATCAGAAAGCGCATTGAGGCGCTCTGTGAAGATAGCGAGTGGGGCGCACCGTTCGGGTACGACATTAAAATATTCAAATCCGGCGAATCGGTTGATACGGAATACACCGTCAACCCAACGCCACACAAACCATTGGATAAGTCGATCGTCGAAGCGTTCAAAGCCAAGCCCATTTGGTTAGACGCGCTATTCGACAATGGCGACCCATTTGCACCTGCGCAACAGCGCACGAAAGGCTTCTTTGAAGAGGGCGCGGGAGCTGCTGTGATCCCAACAACAGCAACACCAATGCCGCAACCCAAGAAAGCGCCTTCTGTAGTCATTGAAGCGCCGGAGGAAGTTGTCGATATCGAATACTTCATGGACTTTATGCCGGAATACGCAATCCGTGAGAAAGTAGAGGCATTTGTGAAGCTTTGCGCCACCGCAGCTAAACAAACGCCAGAAGCTTTCATGTCCAAGACACTCGACAACATCGACAACTTCGTCAATTACTACAATCGCTGGATGGAAAAACAGCAGTCAGCGATCAAGGCCTCTGCGTAACTACCCGCAGATACTCATATCAATCGGCGCCGAACTCGCTTGGATCCCCATTCAAGCGGGTTTTTCGCTTTTTGACGGGAAGGATTTTGGCGTAAAGTAAAGATTTTCAGCAAGAGGAAAACAAGGTGACTTTTGAATCACCTTGCTTTTTGAAATAATGTTTGTTTATTGTATATGAAAAATTGAGACCCGACTAGCGGCCAGCGACCTCGAGTCTCAAAGTTACCGACTTTAGATAGCCGAATAATATACACACTGGCGAATCTGAGTCAAACAAAAATTGCCGCTAGTCGGGTACTCCAATCCTAAACATTTGGAGCGCCATGACCGTCGCCAGTTTACACCATTCATTCGATCTCAGCCTTGCTTCCACCTATAGCATAGAAGAAGCCATTCTCATACATCATTTTCAGCATTGGATCAGAGTAAATCGCGGCCTGAACCGTAATTTCCACGATGGGCGCTATTGGACTTATCAATCTTTAGACGAAATTGCCCAACATTTTCCGTATTGGAGCAAGAATCAGGTGGTCAATATTATCGAAAAATTGTGTCGCGGATATCAACGCGAATCAAAAAATAAAAAAGCTAAACACGAACCAATTTTGATGAAGGGCAATTATAACGCAACTCGTTACGACAGAACGGTTTGGTATGCCTTTATAGACGAAGAAAAGTTCCTTCCACCAACCGACAAAATCGATGTTGCGAAATCGCAAAATGGAAATAGCGAAACCGCAACACCTATACCAGATACTAAAAACACATGCTTAACCTTCTCTAAAGAAAAAGAAGAAAAAGAAATTCCCTTTCCTAGAGATGAAGAAGTTCAAACGACAGAAGCGGAACATCAACAGCTAGTCAAGGCTCATGGGCTTGCAAAGACTCGGAAGCTTTACAAGAGGCTTGCAGAGTGGAAAAAGGATACACCTCGATGCAAGTGGAAGAAAAACGATTATCGTTCGATCTTTAGATGGGTAGTAAGCGCACAGGATGAAGCAGACAAAAAGGGAACTGGATCATGGAACAAATCAACGAATCGATATATGCCGAAAATCGTTACAGCGAATCCCGACGAACCCCAAGTGAGTTTGCTGGCGGAAGATTCGAGTCCGCAGACTTGAAGAAAATAAACTTCGGCGACAAGAAAAAACCTATATTCGAATGG
>CAIZCB010000054.1 GCA_903931355.1 uncultured Pseudomonadota bacterium | reverse complement strand
GGGTGTTAATGGTTTGTGACCCACGTTTGCTGAAAAAAACTTATGGGCAGTTGTTTTTAGACAGTGTGCCCGCGATGAAGCGCAGTCGGGATATTGCCGATGTGCAGCAATTTTTTTCGATTGAGGAAAAGTCTTGAAATTGTTAGCGGTTGAAACCTCTACCGATGCCTGTTCAGCGGCATTATTTATTGATGGTCAAATTGAAGAACAATTCGCCTTAGCGCCACGTGAACATACCAAGCTGATTTTGCCGATGATCGATCAGTTGATGGCTGCAGCAGAATTGAAACCGCAGCAATTAGATGCGATTGCTGTTAGTCGTGGCCCGGGATCGTTTACTGGGGTACGGATTGCGGGTGGCGTGGTGCAAGGTATTGCGATGGGTGCTGATTTGCCGGTGGTGCCGGTTTCGACTTTGGCGGCGATTGCTCAAGGTTATTTCAACCAAAATTCGGTTGCTGAAGTGGCGTTTACGGCGATGGATGCGCGGATGGATGAGATTTTTTGGGGCTGTTTTCAGCGCAATGGTTTAGGTTTGGCGGCGTTAATCGGTGACGAAGCGGTGACGCCTGCGGCTGAAGTGGTTTTTCCTGATTTATCCGGTTTTGGGGTTGGTTCTGGCTGGGGTGTTTATTCAGAGATTTTGAACCAGCGTTTAGCGCAGCGAGTGTTGGGGGTTGAAAGTGAAGTCTGGCCTCATGCCGCTTGTATTGCTCAATTAGGTGCTTATGGCTTTGCCAATGGTTTGGCGGTTCCGGTCGAACAAGCGATGCCGGTTTATTTGCGCGATAAAGTCGCAAAAAAGCAAAGTGAAAGATAGGGTACAATGAGGCTTGTCTTATAAGCGGTGATTGTTGTTGCTAATGGCCCAATTCTTTGAAATACATCCAGAAAATCCCCAGCTACGTTTAATTAAACAAGCCGTTGAGATTATCAATAAAGGTGGTGTGATTGTTTATCCCACCGATTCTGCTTATGCCTTAGGCTGTCATATTGGCGATAAAAACGCGATGGATACCATTCGTCGGATTCGCCGCTTGGATGAAAAACACGATTTCACCTTAATGTGCAGCGATCTAAGCCAAGTTTCCAACTTCACCAAAATGGGCAACGATGCTCATAGGCTGATTAAAAAGCTAACTCCTGGGCCGTTTACTTTTCTGCTTGATGCGACCCATGAAGTACCACGGCGTTTACAACATCCGAAAAAGAAAACCATTGGTGTACGAATTCCCGATCATAAAGTCGCGCAAATGCTCTTAGAAGAATTAGGCGAGCCTTTATTAACCACGACTTTGATTTTGCCAGACGAAACCGAAGCCATGCCCGATCCTTACGAAATTCGCCAAATTTTAGAGCATGAATTGGCATTGGTGATGAGTGTTGGTTATATCGAACCGCAATCAACCACTGTTATCGCCTGTTATGACGGTGAGATGGACATTATCAGACAAGGCATAGGGCTTGCGCCTATGTTGGAGAAATAAACATGATGGATGAATTAACCGTTGTTCAGCGAATCGTGGTGTGGTTTTTACCCGTGGTATTCGCGATTACCGTCCATGAAGTTGCTCACGGTTGGGTGGCAAAAAAGTTTGGTGATAATACCGCTTATCATCAAGGTCGCTTGACTCTAAATCCTTTAAAACACATCGATTTAGTCGGCACCATTATTATTCCTGGTTTGCTATTACTGACTTTTACCGGTTTCATTTTTGGTTGGGCAAAGCCGGTACCGGTTGATGCTAGAAACTTTAAAAATCCAAGAAAAGCGATGGCGTTTGTCGCCTTAGCTGGGCCTGTATCCAATATTTTAATGGCGGTGTTTTGGGCTTTATTGGCAAGAGTAGGGGTGATATTTCATGAATATGAATTTATTTCCTTACCGCTGATTTATAGCGGTGTTGCTGGCATTAGCATCAATTTGGTGTTGGCCTTAATCAACTTATTACCCATCCCGCCTTTAGATGGTAGCCGAATTTTGACCGGTATTTTACCGAGCTATTGGGCTTGGCAATACAACCGTTTAGAGCGGTTTGGTTTTGCGATTTTGCTATTGTTATTAGCGACTGATTTTTTAGGCGTGATTCTGCAATATCCGATGTTTTATGCTCAACAGCTGTTTTTTAGCTTGGCTGGGCTTTAACCCTTCATGGATGCTTTAGAACAACCCACCGTTAGCGAAACATTAGCACCATTGGCATTGGTTCAGGGGCAACCTTACGAGCTGGCACCGGATGATTTATACATCCCGCCCGATGCCTTAGAAGTATTTTTAGATGCGTTTGAAGGGCCTTTAGATTTGCTGTTGTATTTGATTCGTAAGCAAAATCTGGATATTCTCAACATCCCGATTGCACAAATTACCCATCAATACATCGGCTATATCGAAATGATGGATCAATTGCGCTTAGAGTTGGCGGCGGAATATTTAGTGATGGCGGCTTTATTAGCCGAAATTAAATCGCGAATGTTACTGCCCAGACAGCCAGAAAGTGAAGACGAGGAGGATGATCCTCGTGCATTTTTGATTCGCAAACTGCAAGAATATGAAGCAATAAAGCGGGT
>CAIZCB010000053.1 GCA_903931355.1 uncultured Pseudomonadota bacterium | reverse complement strand
ATATTGATAGTCTTAATGGTTTTACTATTTTAGTAGCTAAGTGACTCTTAGAAATTTTACGACCGAATAACAAAACAGGATGACAGGCAACAATGGGTGTACAGGAAAACTTTGAACAGTTACCGTTAAAAGAATTTACCGAAAAAGCTTACTTGGATTATTCCATGTATGTGATTTTGGATCGGGCATTGCCGCATATTGGCGATGGCTTAAAACCGGTGCAACGGCGGATTGTTTATGCGATGTCGGAGCTTGGATTAACCGCATTAGCCAAGTACAAAAAATCCGCGCGTACTGTCGGTGACGTGTTGGGTAAATACCATCCTCATGGCGATTCGGCCTGTTACGAAGCCATGGTGTTGATGGCACAGAACTTTTCCTATCGCTATCCCTTAATTGACGGACAAGGTAACTGGGGTTCGCCTGATGATCCTAAATCGTTTGCGGCGATGCGTTACACCGAATCGCGACTTACCGCTTATGCGCAAACCTTATTAAATGAATTAGGGCAGGGCACGGTTGATTGGACGGATAATTTCGACGGCACTTTAAAAGAGCCTACTTTGCTACCCGCGCGATTGCCGAATGTGTTGTTAAACGGCACGATGGGGATTGCGGTGGGGATGGCGACTGATATTCCGCCACACAATCTGCGCGAAGTGGCGAGTGCTTGTTTGCAATTGTTGGACGATCCTCAAACCTCGCTAGAACAGCTACTAAGCCACATCAAAGGCCCTGATTATCCGACTGATGCCGAGATTGTCACTGCCTCTGCTGATATTCAAAAACTTTATCAAACCGGCAATGGCTCTGTGAAAATGCGCGCCAAATACGAGCTGGAAGATGGCAATATTGTCATTACCGCTTTGCCGCATCAAGTTTCCGGTGCCAAATTGCTGGAACAAATCGCCGCGCAAATGTTGGCGAAAAAACTACCGATGATAGAAGACTTGCGCGACGAGTCTGATCATGAAAATCCTACTCGTTTACTGATTATCCCTAAAACCAAACGTATCGATGTCGATGCAGTAATGTCGCATTTGTTTGCCACCACCGATTTAGAGAAAAATTATCGGGTCAATCTGAATATGATTGGCTTGAACGGCAAGCCGCAGGTCAAAAATCTAAGACAGATTTTGAGCGAATGGCTGAGTTTCAGAACCGAAACCGTGCGTCGTCGTTTGCAATATCGCTTGGATAAAGTTTTGGCGCGTTTGCATATTTTGGACGGCTTGTTGATTGCTTATCTGAATATCGATGAGGTGATTGCGATTATTCGTCACGAAGATCACCCTAAGCCGGTTTTGATGGCGCGTTTTGGGTTAAGCGATATTCAGGCCGAAGCGATTTTAGACCTCAAGTTACGCCACTTGGCGAAGCTGGAGGAGATGAAAATTCGCGGTGAACAAGATGAGTTGGAGCAAGAGCGTCAAGAATTGGAAAAAATCTTGAGTTCTGAGCATTTGTTAAATCGTTTGATTCGTGACGAAATTCAACGCGATGCCGAAAAATACGGTGATGACCGTCGTTCGCCGATTGTCGCTCGTGGCGCTTCGCAAGCTTTGGACGCCAGTGAATTAATCGCCAATGAACCGGTAACGGTGATTTTGTCGCAAAAAGGCTGGATTCGGGCTGCCAAAGGTTATGACATTGAAGCGGAAAGCTTGAGCTATCGCGCTGGGGACAGTTATTTGGCTGCCGCTAAAGGTCGAACCACCCAGCCAACTTATATTCTCGATTCGACAGGGCGAGTGTATAGCATCACCACTCACGATTTGCCGTCAGCACGTAGTCAAGGTGAGCCATTAACTGGGCGCTTAAATCCACCAGCGGGTAGTGTGTTTGCCGATGTATTTACTGGTCAAGGCGATGATTGGTTGTTAATGCTGAGCAGTGCTGGTTACGGTTTTCGCGTGCAGTTGAAAGAATTACACAGCAAGAATAAAGCCGGCAAAGCGGCATTGAGTTTGCCGCAAGCGGGCGAAGTGTTAGCGCCCGCGCCGATTGCTCATGCTGATGATTTGTTAGCGGTTGTCACTTTGCAAGGTCGTTTGTTAATTTTCCCTGCCCAAGAGTTGCCAGAATTAGCTAAAGGCAAGGGCAATAAATTGATCCAAATTCCGAGTGGTGATTTGGTTTCTGGTAAGGATAAAGTGGTTGCTGTGGTGGCACTTGCGGCGAGTGACGAGTTGAAAATTTTATCCGGTAAGCGGCATTTAACGCTGAAAGCGATGGATATTCAGCAATATACTGGCAACCGAGCTAATCGCGGCACAGCTCTGCCTCGCGGCTTCCAGAAAGTTGATGGTTTGGAGGCGGTTAAGACTTAAGTTAAGTGCCTCCCCCTTTGAAAAAGGGGGATTGAGGGGGATTTAT
>CAIZCB010000052.1 GCA_903931355.1 uncultured Pseudomonadota bacterium | reverse complement strand
TTGATCAATCATCACTGCCATCAAACGATTCAAACTTTAGCTTTCATTACTAACCAAGGCGTTGGCCCACTTCGCCATTCCCAGGTTGCCAGTAATTGATCAAGATGAGGCAAACTGTTAAACCATTTTGGCGAATTAACCAATTGTCTTTGTCCATTATCCTCAACCAAAACGATCTCATGGCTATCTTTAAAACGATCAATCAATAACTGAGTAATGCCTGGAATTAAGCATTCATGACTTTCAACGATTAAGTCCATCTTTTTTAGCACCGGTGACATGGATGGATTTAATAAATCTTTTTCCCCGCCCTCTATGTCGCAAAGAATCAAAACTTTTTGATTTGCATAATCAGCAAAGTTTTCTGGCATAAATAAAGCACCAACAGTCACTTGATCAGATACACAATTTTTTTTAGCCAAAGCACTACAAATTTCCTGCGCTTTAGGGTTTAAATCGAAAGCAAAGACTTTGGTGTTTGGCATATATTTTGCCATCCCAACCGCATAATAACCTTCGGCACAGCCAATATTAATAATGGCTGGATAGTTGGTTTGAATTGCCTGTTCGATAAACGGCAATAAAGGTTGCTCATAGCAACCAAGTAATTTGGCGATATGACAGCCTTCTGCTGAGTGAGCCAAGAAATCCAAGCCCTTTAAAGGCCCTTCCATAACAACCGTACCTTGCTGTTGCAATAAGGTATTTTGAATTAAAACGCTGCGCCATTTTGACAATAAGCGCAACGCATTATTAAGGTCAGCAATTTCTTGTACAGCTTGTTTATTTAGGATTTCTAGTAACTGATTTCGAACATTTTTATGAAGGCTCATCGCTTAATCATTATGGCTTTTTAACATTACCACCATGCAAACCACATTCTTTTTTGGCAGCATCTTCCCACCACCAGCGCCCTGCTCTTTCATGCTGATTCGGTAATACCGCACGAGTACACGGTTCACAACCGATGCTGATAAAGCCTTGGTTATGCAAACTGTTAAACGGTACTTGGTAAGCTTCGATGTAATCCCAAACTTGCGCCGAACTCCAGTTAAGCAAAGGATTGAATTTAATCAATGGCTTATCGGCAGAGGAAAATGCAGTATCTAATTGCACTTCAGGAATATCGCCACGGGTATCCTGACTTTGATCTTTGCGTTGACCAGTAATCCAAGCATCTAATCCCGCCAATTTACGGCGTAAAGGCTCGACTTTACGAATCCCGCAGCATTGTTGATGACCGTCTTCATAGAAACTGAACAAGCCTTTTTGTTTAACAAAAGCCTCCAATTGCTCGCGATCAGGACTTAATACCTCAATCTCAATTTGATAATGCTTACGCACTTGTTCGATAAATCGGTAGGTTTCGGGATGTAATCGACCGGTATCCAAAGAAAACACTTGCACCGATTTACCCAGTTGTAAAGCCATGTCGATTAACACCACATCTTCAGCACCGCTAAACGAAATCGCGATGTTGTCAAAATTCGCCAAGGCGGTTTTTAAAATGGTGCGCGGATTTTTGCCGTGCAATTCAGTTTGCGCGGCGCTTAGGTCAAATGCAGTCATGATGTTAGCTTTGGGCGAAATATTGGTTTAAGAAATCGTCGAAACTCAGCTGGTCATTGGCTTCGATTTCGCGTTGTTTCTGTTGTGAATTACTGACTTGAGTTTCAAATGCTTGCAATACATCAGACGCCAGCGGCTGGGCTTTAAAATATTGCTTATGCAAAGCCGAGGTATTGGTGGCAAAACAGCCAAATTCTTGGCTATTTTCTTTCATGCAAGCCAGAATTTTTGCCGATGGGGTTAAGGCCGGATTTTTGACCACGGCAAACTGTTGTTGCAAGGCTAATTGATAGGGTTTATCGATACTGCCTTGATCCAACAAAGCACAAATAGGCTGCATGGCAGTCAAAATTTGATTAGCCCAAGCCTGCAAACTAATTGGTTCACCGTTTTTATTGAGCATCAAGCCTGGTTTACGGCCTTGATTCGCCACTAATAACTGATTGCTGTTATTGATTTGGAATTCAACATTGGCTTGCGCTGGGCTGTCGTGTAGCAAGCAGCTCAACAAAAAGGCCTCGATAAAACGC
>CAIZCB010000051.1 GCA_903931355.1 uncultured Pseudomonadota bacterium | reverse complement strand
AAATAGCTTTATTTTTTTTCATTTTTACACCCTCAGTTTATAGTTTTGTAACTCTTGGTGTTTATGTTTCCATGCTAGAAGGGGAAGTCAAGGTTGATTGGACGATGGATCTATCAACTTGCAGTAACTTTTAAAAAAATCGGTGTCAATTTCGAGTTACTGCAAATGTTACTGCTTTAATCGTCCATAACCACCTGATTATTGATCGGTAAGTTTGATTGCTGTTATTGAGAAGATTCTTGATCCGGTGTAATAACGCCAACCGTAATAACTTGTTTTTAGAGGGTTATTACAGAACTTATTACACTTTTTTCGAATTTTATGTCTTTTTCCTGAAAATCACTGGACAATAAAAAACCCGCTAAGCTAGATAACTTGCGGGTTTCAGGACTTTCTTGGACTTCTTTAAACTCTCACTTGGTCGGGACGGCGGGATTCGAACCCACGACCCCTACACCCCCAGTATAGTGCGCTACCAAACTGCGCTACGCCCCGAAGTGTTGAGTTAAAAACTGTCTGGCAATAGGCCAAATCAAGCTGGCGATATTACCATATTTAGCGATAGGCTTATTTCAAAAGCTCCAGCACATCTTCCAATTCAACAATCATTTGATGAATCAGCTGCTTACTGCGCGAAGAATCGCCTTTGGCATTATCACTGACTAAATGCGCTTTGGCACCGCCGATGGTGTAACCTTGTTCATAAAGTAATGAACGAATCTGACGGATTAGCAACACATCATTGCGCTGGTAATAACGTCGATTGCCGCGTCTTTTTACCGGACTAAGCTCGGTAAACTCTTGCTCCCAATAGCGAAGCACATGCGGTTTAACTGCACATAAATCGCTGACTTCACCGATAGTGAAATAGCGCTTGGCCGGAATAACCGGCAATTCGTTGTTATTACTGGGTTCCAGCATAAGATTCTACTCGGGCTTTTAATTTTTGACCGGTTCTAAAAGTCACCACTCGACGCGGAGTGATGGGGATTTCTTCGCCTGTTTTAGGATTTCTCCCTGGGCGACCATTTTTATCACGCAATTCAAACTTTCCAAAGCCTGAGATTTTAACTTGCTCGCCGTTTTCTAGCGATTTTTTTATTTCGTCGAAGAATAATTCGACAATTTCTTTAGCTTCGCGTTTGTTTAATCCGAGTTCTTCAAACAAGCGTTCAGCAATATCTGCTTTGGTTAATGCCACAATCAGTCCCTCAATTTTGCATTTAATTCAGTTGCCAACACGTCTAATACTCTTTTGAATAGCGCATCGATTTCGGCATCGGTCAGGGTTTGGGTAAATTCTTGCAAGACCAAACTTAAAGCCACGCTTTTATAGCCTTCTGCAACCCCTTGGCCACGGTAAATATCAAAAATCTGTATCTCGCGAATCAAGGTTTCGTTGCATGATTTAATACAATGAGTAATCGCACCCGCTGAAACAGAGTCTTCAACCAATAAAGCAATATCACGACGCACAGAAGGGAATTTCGATAGCGGTGAGAACTTTGGTACCGCACGCTCTAAAACCGCCTCTTGCTCCAATTCAAACAAGAATACAGGACTATCAAAACCGAGTTGTTTTTCTAAGTTTGGATGCAACATGCCCAGTAAACCAATTGGTTTACCGTTGCTGTCGCTGATTTTTGCACTTTGGCCTGGGTGTAGGCTTGGATACTGAGTCGCTTCAAATACGGCAGCCGTGCCGGTTAAGGCGAACAAAGCTTCAACATCGGCTTTTACATCGAAGAAATCGACATTTCTGGATTTTTCGGCCCATTGTTCGCTGTTGATATGACCAACCACTAAGCCCGCCAACATTTTGGTTTGCTGAGTTTCGCCATTTACGCGAGTGAATTTCAAACCCGCTTCAAACAAGCGTACGCGAGTTTGTTGGCGATTTAAGTTATATAACGCCGCATTTAACAAACCACCCCATAAGGTAGTCCGCATCACCGCTAATTCTGACGAAATTGGGTTTTGGATGCGAATAAACTCATCGTTGGGTGCAATGGTATTTTGCATTGCTTCGTCGATAAAGCTGTAAGTAATCGCTTCTTGATAACCTCTATCAACCAAACAATCTTGCAATCTAGCAATGGCTAATTGGCCTTCTGGGGCTTTACCTAAAGCGGCACGCATTAATAAGCTGCTGCTCGGCAAATTGTTGTAGCCGTAGATGCGACCAATTTCTTCTAATAAATCTTCTTCAATCGCAATATCAAAACGGAAACCTGGCGGGGTAATAGACCAACCGTCTGCGGTTTGCGCAACTTGCATACCTAAGCCTTCGAAAATGCGGGTAATTTCTTGATTATCCAAGCTAATACCGAGCACTTTTTCAATGCGTTGCTGGCGTAAGTTAACCGCTAAGCGTTGTGGCAAGGCTGATTCGACAATGGCTTGGCTAATCGGCCCGACACTACCACCCGCAATTTCAACAATCAGCTGAGTGGCGCGTTCAATAGCACGTTGTTGCAAAGTAAAGTCTACGCCGCGCTCAAAGCGATGCGATGAATCGGTGTGTAAGCCAAAATGACGAGCTTTACCAGCAACACTGATTGGATTGAAAAATGCACATTCCAAGAAAATATCACGAGTTTGATCAGATACCGCACTGTCTTTGCCGCCCATAACACCGGCTAATGCCAAGGCTTGGTTTTGATCGGCAATCACAATCGCTTGACCGTCTAGCTCAATGCTTTGGTCGTTTAACAAAGCCAATGGCTCGGCTTGACGACTGCGTCTAACCACAATCGGTGCTTGTAATTTATCGGCATCGAAAGCGTGTAGCGGTTGACCCAATTCAATTAAAACGTAATTGGTGACATCGACGACTGGACTTAGACTGCGAATTCCACAACGGCGTAATCGCTCTTGCATCCATAACGGCGTAACCGCATCAGGGTTAATGCCTTTAATTAAGCGACCTAGATAAACTGGGCAAGCGTCACTCGCTTCGACATTAATCGCTAAAGTATCTTGATGTTCAACCGGAACAACAGCCGTTGATGCTGATGAAAAGCTCAAATTATTGAGTACGGCAACTTCACGCGCCACACCTTCAACACTTAAACAATCAGCACGATTAGGGGTTAAACCTAATTCGATGACATTGTCGTTTAAAGCTAAATAATCACGGATATTGGTGCCAACCGGTGCGTCATCTGGCAATTCCATTAGACCGCTAGAACTGGCAGCAATGCCTAATTCTTTTTCCGAACACAACATGCCGAATGATAATTCGCCACGTAATTTGGATTTTTGGATTTTGAAATCGCCAGGCAATACCGCGCCGATTAAGGCCGCCGGAATTTTTAAGCCAGGACGAACATTGCTGGCACCACAAACAATTTGTAGCGGCTCTGCTTCGCCAACATTAACCTGACAAATCCGCAATTTATCAGCATTCGGATGCTGAATCATTGATACCACTTCGGCAACGACAACGCCGTTAAACTCAGCAGCTACCGGTTGTACAGCATCTACTTCTAAACCAGCCATTGTCAATTGAGCGACTAATGTGGCTGTATCGACGGGCGGATTGACCAGCTCCCTTAACCAAGCTTCACTTACTTGCATGATTCAATCTACCGTTATTTAAACTGTTGCAAAAATTTAAGATCGTTTTCAAAAAACATTCTTAGATCGTTGATACCGTAGCGCAGCATCGCTAATCGCTCTACGCCCATACCGAAGGCAAATCCTGAAAATTGTTGATGATCGATATTAACCGATTTGAACACTTCGGGATGAATCATGCCGCAGCCCATGACTTCTAGCCAACCGGTGTGACTACAGACGCGGCAACCTTGGCCATCACAGATCACACATTCAATATCGACTTCGGCAGAAGGTTCGGTGAATGGGAAATACGATGGACGGAAACGGACTTGAATGTCTTTTTCAAAAAATGCGCGTAAAAATTCAAATACCACGCCTTTTAAATCAGCAAAGCTGACGTCTTTATCGACTAAAAAGCCTTCCACTTGATGGAACATCGGCGTGTGAGTTAAATCTGAATCACAACGATAGACTCGACCCGGGGCAATGACTTTAAGCGGTGGTTGTTCTGATTCCATCACCCGAATCTGTACTGGCGAGGTATGCGTTCTCAACACAGTATGCGGATCGAAATAGAAGGTATCGTGCATCGCCCGTGCTGGGTGATGTTCTGGAATATTAAGTGCGCCGAAATTGTGATAATCATCTTCAATTTCAGGGCCTTCGACCACGTCAAAACCAACGCTGGCAAAAATTTTGGCAATGCGGCGTAAGGTAATGGTGACCGGATGTAAACCTGAAGTAGTTTGACCTCGGCCTGGCAAGGTAACGTCAACACATTCACTAGCCAAACGCGCTTGCAATTCCTCAGCTTCTAAGCTGACTTTGCGAGCGTCTAAGGCTTCTTGGAAGCTATTTTTGACGGTATTAATCACTTGACCAGCGCTACGGCGTTGCTCAGGCTCGAGTTTACCAAGCTCTTTCATTTGCTCAGTAAAAACACCTTTTTTGCCTAAGTAATTAACTCTAACCTGATCTAGCTGGTTTAGGTCTTTTGCGTGTGCAAGCTCTTGTAATGCCTGCGTAAGAATTTCTTCGATACTAGCCGACACAACTCAGCTCACTTTTATTTGGAATAGGAAGGAAAAACATGAAGGTTCTGTCGGTTAAACCGATCAGAAACTCCCCGCTAATCACGGGGAGTCAATCGTTAAATATGTCGGCTTAAACCGACAAATAACAAGTCTTACGGTTTGCTTTGGTGAGCAATCGCGATTTTAGCGATTTCTGCAAACGCATCGATGTCGCGTACTGCAAGGTCAGCCAAAACTTTACGGTCAATCTTAACATTTGCTTTGGTCAAACCATTGATCAAACGGCTGTATGAAATACCGCTCAAACGAGCTGCTGCATTGATACGAACGATCCAAAGTGCGCGGAATACGCGTTTTTTGTTTTTACGGTCGCGGTATGCATATTGACCAGCTTTGATAACTGCCTGTTTAGCTACACGATAAACCCTACTACGGGCACCATAATAACCTTTGGCTAGTTTTAAAATCTTTTTGTGTCTTGCTCTTGCGGTGACGCCGCGTTTAACTCTAGGCATTTTCTACTCTCTTCAATGATGACAAATCAACTGTATGGCAACATACGCGCTACTAATGGCGCATCTGAAGGGTGCAGAATTGCTGTTTTACGCAACTGTCTTTTACGTTTTGTGGTTTTTTTAGTCAAGATATGACGTTTATGCGATTGTTTGCATTTAAAACCGCCACTGCCGATTTTCTTGAAACGTTTGCCGGCGCCGCTGTGGCTTTTCATTTTTGGCATTTGTTTTCTCCAATGATTAAAAATAAAGTCCCTGAGAAAAAACCCGATGAGGCAAAATGCTTGGCCCCATTGAATTTCTGACATATTGCTATGTCGTTAAGCCTTACTATCCTGAAAGGCCATGCTGTTTATAAAAACAGCGAAATTATTTTTTCTTTTTAGGCCCCATCACCATAACCATCTGGCGACCTTCGAGCTTAGGAAATTGTTCAACTCCAGCAACTTCTTCCAAATCTTTTTCGATACGTTTTAATAAATCCATACCTAACTCACGGTGAGTTAATTCTCGACCTTTAAATCGAACGGTAATTTTGGTTTTATCGCCTTCGTTAAGAAATTTAATTAGACTGCGCAATTTAACTTGGTAATCACCTTCTTCGGTGCCAGGTCTAAATTTAATTTCTTTGATTTGGATTTGCTTTTGTTTTTTCTTGGCGGCTTGTAGTTTCTTGTTTTGTTCAAACTGAAACTTGCCAAAATCCATGATTTTACAAACTGGCGGTTCGGCATTTGGCGAAATCTCGACCAAATCCATGTTTGCATCATAGGCGAGCTGTAACGCTTCATTTATTGAAACAACCCCGACTTGTTCACCTTCAGCACCTACTAACCGAACCCGTCTAGCGGTAATTTCGGTATTCAAGCGCGTTGCATCTTTTTTAGAGCTGATACCCTATCCTCCAAGTTATTATTATTTTCTGTCCGTAATTTCGTTTT
>CAIZCB010000050.1 GCA_903931355.1 uncultured Pseudomonadota bacterium | reverse complement strand
CCCAAGGTCAATTAATTCAATTCGTCGGCGTTTTAAAAGACATTACCGAGCATAAAAATTTAGAAGCCGAGCTGATTAATTCAGAGCGGCGTTTTCGCGATTTAGCTGATCAAACCCCCGCTTTGATTTGGATGACTGGATTAGATAAGCATCGCCTTTGGTTTAACCGAACTTGGTTAGATTTTACTGGCCGCACGATGGAACAAGAAACTGGTCACCGTTGGGTTGAGAACGTCCATCCCGATGATTTAGATTATAGTTTGGCAACCTATTTCAGCCACTTTGATCAACGATTACCTTTTCGGATTGAATATCGCTTACGTCGTTTCGACGGTGAATACCGTTGGCTGGATGATATGGGAAGGCCCAGATTTAGTGCGAATGGCGAATTTGAAGGTTATATCGGATGTTGTATGGACATTACCGAAGTTAGAAACTCCAAAGCGGCTAATGACTTTTTTAATGTTTCGCATGAAATTATTTATAGCGCTAATTTAGAGGGATTTATTCTCGATGTTAACCAACGCTTGATCGATATTAGCGGTTATTCTCGTAAAGAATTGATAGGACAGCATTCACGACTTCTAAAGTCTGGCTTACATAGCCAAGAGTATTACGACAACATTTGGCAAGCTTTAGAGGATAAGGATTATTGGACTGGAGAAATTACTAATCGCAAAAAATCAGGCGAACTGTACTCAACGCTCTCCACGTTTATGACCATTAGGGATGATAACGGTTTGCCGATTCGTTACCTGATAGTGTCTAGTGATATTAGTGATTCGGTGGAAAGACGCCAACAACTTGAGCATTTGGTTTATTACGATAGTTTGACTGGCTTGCCGAATCGACTATTGCTAATGGATAGATTGGAACAAGCGATGTCGCGGGTTAATCGGCATGGTGGTCACGTCTCGGTGGCGTTTATCGACTTGGATGGCTTTAAAGATATTAATGACAGTTATGGTCATGAAGTGGGCGATGAGTTTTTGGTGGCTATTAGCCTGCAAATGAAACAAGAATTGCGCGAAACCGATACTTTGGTACGCTTGGGTGGTGATGAGTTTATTGTCTTGTTACCGGAAAATCATAATGATGAGTTTGTCGAAATTCCAATCGTCAATTTGTTAAAAGCTTGTCAGGCGCCGATTACCCTCAAGGGTTTGGTGCTAAAAGTATCAGCGAGTATTGGGATTAGTTTTTATAGCGATGATGGTCAAAATCAGAAGTTGACTAGCGACGCTTTAATTCGCCAAGCCGACCAAGCGATGTATGTGGCAAAACGAGCGGGTAAAAATCGGTTTCATTGTTTTGATAATCTGACTGATGCCTTGATTAGTACCCGCTATGAAACCATGGAAAGGATACACAATGGACTTAGTCATGGTGAGTTTGTCTTACATTACCAACCTAAGGTCAATATGCGGACTGGGGAATTGGTAGGCGTTGAAGCTTTATTGCGCTGGCAACATCCTGAGCGTGGCTTGTTAACGCCCGATGAGTTTTTGCCGATTATCGAAAATCATCCGATTCGCGCAGAAATTGGCCAATGGGTATTAACTTCAGCGTTGGCGCAATTAAATCAATGGCAAAGTTTGGGCGCTACTATTCCTGTTAGCGTTAATGTCGATGCTCGGCAATTAAATCAGCATGATTTTTTAGACAATTTAAAAACGCTGTTGGCCGAGTATCCTAATTTTCAAGCCGGAAGTTTAGAACTGGAAATTTTAGAAACCACGGTGATTTACGATAGGCAACATGCGAATCAACTGATTGTTGAGTGTGAAAAATTGGGTGTTGAGTTCGCTTTAGACGATTTTGGTACAGGTTATTCCTCCTTAACCTATTTACGACAATTAGCGGTTAAGCGGATTAAGGTTGATCGCAGCTTTGTTAATGATATGGACAAAAACATTGAAGATTTAGCGATTGTCGAAAGTGTGATTAGTTTGGTTTCAACTTTGGGCCGTCAAGTAATTG
>CAIZCB010000049.1 GCA_903931355.1 uncultured Pseudomonadota bacterium | reverse complement strand
TTATTGATCAAACTGTTTAACTGTTAGCTGATTGTGGACAACATCAACCCATCGATTTGCTGATGAGTTGTACACAGCTTTTTCCCACCATTAACCACATCTTGCTCACAATTTGCTGGCTATTATGGTTGAAACTGTTAGTTGTGGCTATCAGGGAATTTGATTTTTAACTATGGCTAAATTTTTAAAAAAACCAAAACCGACAAATCTAAGCTCGATTGGTTTTGCTAGTAATAACTAAAAATATAGATTTTTATATTTATTATTACTATTAGCAAAGCCATTCCTTGTGGAAAAGCCTATTTTTAATAGAAAAATCAATCACTTTTTAGATAAACCATTCTGTAGATAATCGGCTGTTTTGCTTGTTAACAGATTGTGGATAAGCTTGAAGGCTATTTTTACACTCATCTTATCCACAGTTTTTACTTAGAGATACCGACAACTTAATCACAACCGCTTTAGCTTGTGGATAAGTCGATTTTTAGGCATAAAAAAACCGCTTGTAGCGAAAACTACAAGCGGTTTTTAGTCTGAATCAATTAAAAATCAGCCTAGTGAGATAAAGTTCGCAGTAGGTTTTTGTAATCTTCAGCCATTTTCACATCTTCTTCTTTTAGCTCAGCAACCCGCTTACAAGCGTTAATCACTGTGGTGTGGTCACGACCACCAAACGCTTCACCAATTTCAGGATAACTGTGTGAAGTAAGCTCACGGGCTAAACACATAGCAATTTGCCGAGGTCTGGTAATCGATTGTTTGCGATTTTTCGAGGATAAATCAGCCAGTCGGATTTTGAAATATTCAGCGACGGTTTTTTGAATGTTGTCGATGCTAACCAATTTGTCTTGCAAGCTAATCAAATCATGCAAAGCTTCTTTGGTAAATTCCAAGGTAATGTCACGGCCCGTAAATTGTGAATTTGCTACCACACGCCGTAAAGCACCTTCTAAATCACGAACATTGGAGGGGATGCGCTTGGCAATAAAAAAAGCAATTTCCTGTTCCAGCTCTACACCGACTTGTTGCGCTTTTTTAATCAAAATCGCGGTACGGGTTTCCAAATCAGGTGGCTCAATTGCCACCGGTAAACCCCAGCTAAAGCGTGATTTCAACCTGTCTTCCAAACCTTCAATTTCTTTTGGATATTTATCGCAAGTTAAAACTACCTGATGTTTTTGATCGAGTAGATTATTAAAAGTATGAAAAAACTCTTCCTGCGAACGTTCTTTACCGGCCAAAAACTGAATATCGTCCATCAGCAGCACATCAATGTTGCGATAGTATTCTTTAAATTGGTTAATGCTGTTTTGTTGTAAAGCTTTGACCATGTCTTGCACAAACTTTTCAGAGTGCAAATAAACGATGTTGGCATTCGGATTTTTCAACAACACCGCATTACCAATCGCGTGCATCAAGTGAGTTTTACCTAAACCTGAATTACCGTAAATGAATAGTGGGTTGTAGACTTTGCCGATGTTATCCGACACCGTCATTGATGCCGCTCTCGCTAATTGATTGGATTTACCTTCAACAAAGCTTTCAAAGGTAAAGGCTTTGTTTAAAAAATTAGGCTGATTTTTTCTAGGCGCAGGGCCTTTGGGAATAATCGGCGCAGAAATGGTGGCTGTTTTTTTGCTACCAATTTCAAAATGTACCGTCAGGGTGGCGTTAGAAAACTCATGCACTGCATCTTCGATGATCGAAAAAAAATGCTGTTTGATGTGGTCGATGATAAAACGATTAGGCGCCAGCAATTTTAAATGGCTGTCCGATTCCACTGCTTGTAAAGGACGAATCCAAGTGCTGAAATCGGAAGAGGGTATTTCGTGTTCAAGCTTAGCTAGACAGTTGTTCCAAATAGTGCTCATCGGCAATCAAAGATCCAGTTCCAAAGGCGGCTCATAATATCACATAGGCCTTTTTTGGCTTGACTCTTGATCGTTATCAGAAAAGAATGACGGCCGCATTGATAACCGCATTCAACAGACATGACCACAGGCAAACTTTACATCATCTCGGCACCTTCCGGCGCAGGCAAAACCAGCTTAGTAAAACAACTCCGCGCAGAAACATCAGATTTAGCAGTTTCGGTATCACACACCACTCGCGCCATGCGCCCTGGTGAAACTGATGCCGTCGATTATTTCTTCGTCGCTGTCGAGCAATTTAAAACCATGATTGCCGAACAAGCATTTTTAGAACACGCCCAAGTGTTTGATAATTTCTATGGCACCGCACAACAAACAGTCGAAACTAATCTGGCTCAAGGTTTAGATGTAATTTTAGAAATTGATTGGCAAGGTGCGGCGCAAGTTAAACGCATGTTGCCGGATTGTGTTTCGATTTTTATCCTGCCACCTTCAATTGAAGTTTTGTGCCAGCGCTTACAAAATCGTGGCCAAGATAATCAAGAAATTATTGCCCGTCGTATGCGTGATGCTGTTACTGAGATGAGTCACTATCCCGAATTTGACTATTTGATAGTCAATGACGATTTCAATCTAGCCTTGAATCAGCTAAAAAGTATTATTATCGCCAACCGCTTACAACAAAAACGCCAACAATCCCTATTGGCTCCTTTATTAAACGATTTACTTAACTAACTAAAAAAGCATCATGAAAAAAACTCTATTCTCGAAAATGTTGATGTTGCTGATGATTTCTACATTAGCCTTGTTTATTAACGGTTGTTCTAGCGACGAACCAGAAGCGACTCCATCAAACTCATCGACAGTCAAAGCTGCTAAACATAATAAAGTCGATGAAGGCGAAGCCAGTGACTCAGTTAAACAAAAATTTGAAAAACAATTCACCAGAAACTGCGTGACTCGCGAGTTAGCTGCTTCAAACAATCCAGACGTTGAAGAAAAACGCGCTCAAGACAGTTGCAGCTGTATCGCTAAACACATTGCTGATGATTTGGCCGAAGTCGATGCTGAAAAATATTTAGACGACAACGAAGATACCCGCACTTTGCAAATCAAATTCGATACCGCGACTTTCTTCTGTCTACAAAACAAACAGCAATTTAGAGGCCCAATGCTGTTTGGCAAACAATAAGTTTTAACTCAAGCGGTCGGGTGAAGGCTGGTGCCTAACCCGACTCTCTGTTCTGGATTTGCTCAAAATCCACCGCCATTTATCCGATTAAAATCCCATGACCCAAGCAAATCAATTATTTACCGAAGCCAAAAAATTCATCCCTGGCGGCGTTAACTCGCCAGTGCGTTCATTCAGCGGTGTTGGCGGAACGCCCGTCTATTTCAGCCGCGCCCAAGGTGCTTATGTTTATGACAGCGAAGCCAAAGCTTATATTGATTATGTCGGCTCTTGGGGACCAATGATTTTGGGTCACGCTCATCCTCAGGTGATTGAAGCGGTCAAACACAGCGCAGAAAACGGCCTTAGTTTTGGCGCACCGACCGAAATCGAAACCCAAATGGCAGAAAAAGTTTGCCAATTATTACCATCGATTGAATTAGTCCGTATGGTCAGCTCCGGCACCGAAGCCACCATGAGCGCCATCCGCTTAGCCCGTGGCTATACCGGTCGCGACAAGATTGTGAAATTTGAAGGCTGCTACCACGGCCATTCCGATTCTTTATTAGTGAAAGCCGGTTCAGGGGCTTTGACATTCGGTGTACCGAGTTCACCCGGGGTGACTGCTGCGGTTGCTGCTGACACTATCACCTTAACTTACAACGACAGCGAACAGGTTAAACAAACCTTTGCCGAAATTGGCGAACAAATCGCCTGCATCATCGTCGAGCCAGTGGCTGGCAATATGAATTGCATTCCACCAGAAGCAGATTTTTTACAAACCTTGCGCCAAGTCTGCGATCAACACGGCAGTTTATTAATTTTTGATGAAGTGATGACCGGTTTTCGGGTGGATTTACACAGCGCCCAAGGTCTTTACAAGGTCAAACCGGATTTAACCACGCTGGGCAAAATCATCGGTGGCGGGATGCCTGTTGGTGCCTTTGGTGGTAGTCGCAAAATCATGGAATACCTTGCACCGCTAGGGCCAGTCTATCAAGCCGGTACTTTGTCAGGTAATCCAGTGGCGATGGCAGCTGGTTTAAAAACTTTGGAATTAATCAGCCAGCCAGATTTTTATCCACAACTAACCGCCAAAACCACAGGCTTGCTTCAAGGCTTGCAACAAGCCGCTGACAAAGCTGGCATTGCCTTTACTACCAACCAAGTCGGTGGGATGTTTGGATTATTCTTTAGCCAAGAAAAAACCATCAGCCGTTTTGCCCAAGTCATGCAATGCGATCAAGAGCGTTTCAAACGTTTTTTCCACGGCATGTTGGAACAAGGTGTTTATTTAGCACCTTCAGCGTTTGAGGCGGGGTTTGTCTCGGCGGCGCATAGTGAAGCCGATATACAGGCGACGATTGAGGCGGCGGGGAAGGTGTTTGGTAGTTTGTGAAGACGTAAGTTGGAAACTGTTATCACAGAGGCCAAAAACTAATGCACATAGTAGGGCGGATAAGCGTAGCGCCATCCGCCGAGTAAGTCTTTCTTGTACAGAATGAAGTATCAAATGAGCTGCTAAATCAATTAACTTTATGCCTAATTA
>CAIZCB010000048.1 GCA_903931355.1 uncultured Pseudomonadota bacterium | reverse complement strand
TGCCAAGCGGCTGGCCAATCTAGTTGGCTGATTTCGTTGCTGGCGGTTTGTAATGCTTGTAAGCCGCGCTGCAAATTAAAAACATGATCGCCATCGCCAATGGCTTGGTCTAATTCGGTGACTGCATCGGCGTTTTGCTTGATGACGGTTTCGATAGCGTTAATTAATTCAGGAAAAATCGCGGGTGTAATAGGCATGGTGTTTCCTCGATAGCAAAATTTAGACTCTTAATGGCGTGACTTGGCCGCTTTCTCTGTACTGTTTGTAATCGTTTAAAACTTGGGCATGATCAAAAGCCAGTTGTTCAGGCAGGTTGTCGAAGCTGAATAAGCCGTAAGTTTTAGCATCATCGGCGGCGATGGGTGTGCCGTGGGCTTGGGCTATGTAAACGGCGGTGACGGTATGGTTGCGTGGGTCGCGTTGTGGGTTGGAGTAAATGCCTAATAAGCAAGTTAACTCAACATCAAGACTGGTTTCTTCTTTTGCTTCCCGAATCGCTGCGTGTTCTAAAGTTTCGCCGACATCGACAAAACCGCCGGGAACAGCCCAGCCATAAGGCGGATAAACCCGTTCAATTAATACAAAAGGTCGGCCTGGATAATCCAGTAATTCGATCAGTGCATCGGCTGCTAATAAGGGTGTAATTGGTTTAGTCATGGTGATTTTTGGCGGTTTTGGTGATGGCTAATAGTAACCTGTGATGCTGGACGAAGGGTAGTGAATCAGCGATTTTGAAAATTGTTAATGACCAATCAGTCAGAATTTCGTAAAATTAGGCAGTTTTTATCTATTTGGAACGGGATCGGTCGTCAGGGCCTATCCCGTTTTCTACATCTAAGGTGGCCAATCTTGAATAAACCTGCATTACTGGTATTAGAAGACGGGACAGTGTTTCACGGCGTATCAATCGGTGCCGACGGCTGTTCCGTAGGGGAAGTGGTTTTTAACACAGCGTTAACAGGCTATCAGGAAATTCTCAGCGATCCCTCTTATGCTCAGCAAATCGTTACACTGACTTATCCGCATATCGGAAACGTCGGTACCAATGATGAGGATGATGAAGCGGGGCATGTGTATGCTAGTGGCTTAGTGATTCGTGATTTGCCTTTGTTGGCAAGTAGCTGGCGTCTTGAGAAAACTTTGCCTGAGTATTTGCGCGATAACAATGTGGTTGCAATCGCTGACATCGATACACGTCAATTAACCCGTTTATTGCGTGACAAAGGCGCACAACGCGGTTGCATTATGGCGGGTGAATCTGTTGATGTTGATGCCGCTCGTCTTGCTATCGATGGTTTTCCAGGTTTGCAAGGCATGGATTTGGCTAAAGAAGTGACTACCGCTGAGAGCTATGTTTGGACTGAAAATGTCTGGAAACTTGGTGAAGGTCATACTGAAGCAACCAATCTAACTAAACACGTCGTGGCTTACGATTTTGGTGTTAAACGTAATATCTTGCGTTTGTTAGCCAATCGCGGTTGTCGTGTGACGGTTGTTCCTGCGACTACCCCAGCAGCTGATGTATTAGCGCTTAAGCCAGATGGTGTGTTTTTATCAAATGGCCCTGGCGATCCAGAACCTTGTACTTATGCAATCGAAGCAATTAAAACCATTTTGGCGGAAAAAATTCCGGTATTTGGTATTTGCTTAGGTCACCAATTATTAGCTCTAGCCAGTGGTGCTAAAACCGAAAAAATGAAATTCGGTCATCACGGTGCTAACCATCCTGTACAACACAAAGCCTCTGGTCGAGTGATGATTAGCAGTCAAAACCACGGTTTTGCGGTAAGTGCTGATTCTTTACCTAGCCATTTGCAAGCCACTTACCATTCATTGTTTGATGGTAGTTTGCAGGGTATTGAGCGCACTGATTGTCCGGCTTTCAGCTTTCAGGGGCACCCTGAAGCGAGTCCAGGTCCGCATGATGTTGAAACCTTGTTTGATGATTTCATCGATTTGATGAATCAATCGCGTTAAGCCTAGTTTTTCTAAAGAGTCCTATGCCAAAAAGAACTGACATAAAATCGATTTTATTACTGGGCGCTGGGCCGATTGTTATCGGCCAAGCCTGCGAGTTTGATTATTCAGGCACCCAAGCCTGTAAAGCTTTGCGTGAAGAGGGTTACCGAGTCATTTTGGTTAACTCCAATCCAGCGACTATCATGACTGATCCAGAGATGGCCGATGCGATTTACATCGAGCCGATTGACTGGCAAACCGTCGAAAAAATTATTGAAAAAGAGCGTCCCGATGCTGTTTTGCCGACTATGGGCGGACAAACAGCGTTGAACTGTGCTTTAGCTTTAGACAAACACGGGGTCTTAGAAAAATACAGCGTCGAGATGATCGGTGCGAGTAAAGAGGCGATTAATAAAGCCGAAGACCGTGATTTATTTAACAAAGCGATGCGTAAAATCGGCTTAGAAGTAGCTAAGTCAAAAGTCGCGCATAGCATGGAAGAAGCATTTGCTGCTCAAGAAGAAGTTGGTTATCCGACTATCATTCGCCCCTCATTTACGATGGGCGGTAGCGGCGGCGGTATTGCTTACAACCGTGAAGAATTTATCGAAATTTGCGAGCGTGGCTTGTATTTATCGCCAACCAACGAATTGCTGATTGAAGAGTCGGTATTAGGTTGGAAAGAATTTGAAATGGAAGTGGTGCGCGATTCTAAAGATAACTGCATCATCATCTGTTCGATTGAAAACTTTGATCCGATGGGCGTTCATACCGGTGACTCTATCACCGTTGCGCCGGCACAAACTTTAACCGATAAAGAATATCAAATCCTGCGTAATGCCTCTTTGGCGGTATTGCGTGAAATTGGTGTTGATACTGGTGGATCGAATGTGCAATTTGCGATCAATCCTGAAGACGGTCGCTTGATTGTGATCGAGATGAATCCACGGGTTTCTCGCTCATCAGCTTTGGCCTCTAAAGCAACTGGTTTCCCGATTGCAAAAGTGGCGGCGAAATTAGCGGTCGGTTATTCATTGGATGAATTGCGTAACGAAATTACTGGCGGCAAAACGCCAGCCTCGTTCGAGCCATCGATTGATTACGTTGTCACTAAAGTGCCGCGTTTTGCCTTTGAAAAATTCCCACAAGCTAATGACCGCTTAACCACGCAAATGAAGTCTGTGGGTGAGGTAATGGCTATTGGTCGTACTTTCCAAGAGTCTTTGCAAAAAGCTTTGCGTGGTTTGGAAGTCGGTGTTGATGGCTTAGACGAAATTATTGATTTAAGCGATGCTAATAGCCAAGACAGCATTCTCAGAGAATTGCGTTATCCAGGTCCACAACGCTTGTGGTACTTGGCTGATGCGTTTCGTTCTGGTTTGAGCTTTGCGGAAATTCACGATGCGTCAAAAATTGATCCTTGGTTTTTAGCGCAAGTTGAAGACCTGATTTTGACCGAAAAAACCTTATCAACCAAAACCTTAGCGACTTTGGAGCAAGGTGAGTTGTTACGTTTAAAACGTAAAGGTTTTTCTGATGCTCGCTTGGCAAAATTGTTGGAAGCGAAAGAATCAGAAGTGCGGAATGTGCGTCACAAACAAGGTATTCGTCCAGTTTATAAACGCATTGACTCTTGCGCGGCTGAATTTTCATCAGATACCGCCTATTTGTATTCGACTTACGAACAAGAG
>CAIZCB010000047.1 GCA_903931355.1 uncultured Pseudomonadota bacterium | reverse complement strand
CATGCCTAGCAATATCGCAACATGATTAATCGATTCAATCAACGCGATGATAAAAGTCGATTAGATAAGCCATCATCGAGTGTTTGGCAGGCTTACTTGTGGGGGATTGTTACACCCTTTGTCTGTACGCTAATTGACTGGCCATTACGCGATGTATTGGGTGGTCCTAGTATTCTGATGATTTATCTCCTCGGTGTGTTTCTGGTTGCCAACTTTTTTGGCTTGGCAGCATCGATTTTAGCCTCGTTATTAAGTGCGCCTTTGTTTGCGTTTTATTTTGCTCGGCCTATTTTCTCGTTTGCGATTTCCGATCTTGAGAATATGGTGGGTTTATTTGTGATGTTGGTGGTTGCCAACCTGACCAGTAATTTACAGAACAAAGCCCATCAAAATGCTGAGTTGGCTAGGCAGCGTGAAGGCCGTGCGAATGCCTTATATCGGCTAAGTGCGGCATTAGTCGAAGCAAGGGACAAGCAAGCTATTTCCACGGTCGCGGTACAGCATATTTACCAACAATTTGGGGTGGTTTCGGTGTTGTTGTTTGCTAATCAGCAGGGCGCACTTGTTTACCCCAATGCAAAACCGCTCAATTGCTCACTTCGCAGCGTAAATTTGGCGGATGCTCAAGCGATTTTCCAGCATCGTAAAATCGAGCAACAGAATCCTGAGGTTTTTTATTATCCGTTAGAGCAATCAGAATGGGTGTTCGCAGTGCTTGGAATACAGATAGGTGTCACCGATACTGAGCCTAACTTTTATTTAAGCGATTTTTTTGACACCTTCTGCACCTTAATTGCTCAGACCTTGCAACGCTTACATTTTGCTGAACAAGCCAAAAATGCGATTTTGCAAGCCGAAACCGAATCGTTACGAAATGCGCTACTCAGTGCGATCTCTCATGATTTACGAACTCCCTTAACCCGTATTACTGGTGCCGCTGGCGCTTTATTGGAAAATGGGCATGAGTGCAGCGATGATGATAAACAAGACTTTGGCAAAGTGATTTTCGATGAAGCGCAGCGGATGTCGGATTTAACCAGCAAAATTTTAAATATGGCTCGTTTTAGCAGCGGGGAAATTATTCTCCATCAAGACTGGAATGCGCTGGAAGAAATTGTTGGTAGTGCATTAAACCGTCTTAATAGCCGCATACAAAATCGACCGGTTCGCACCCAGTTACCAAGTAATTTACCGTTAGTGTGGGTTGATGCGGTATTGCTTGAACAGGTGTTAATCAATCTAATTGAAAACGCCATCAAATACACGCCAGCTGGCAGTCCGATTGATATTAGCGCCGAAAAATCAATAACCGGTTTGCAATTAGTGGTTGCTGATTATGGATTCGGGATTCCTATGGGCATGGAAGAAAAAGTCTTTGAAAAATTTTATAGCCTTGAAACTGAAACCCAACAGGGTGGTGTAGGTTTAGGATTGGCTTTATGCCGAGCGATTATTGAAGCGCATGGTGGCAGCATGAAAGCAGTTAATAAAAACAGTAACAGCGGTGCGGCATTCATAATGGATTTACCTTTGAGAGAACCGCCCTTATTGAACTTGGATGAATTGGGAGGCTCTTCACTGTGAATTCAAGTAAACCATTGATATTGTTAATTGAAGATGATCAGCAAACTAGGCGGTTTTTAAAAACCAGTCTTGGTCATAAAGGTTGGCGGATTATTGAAGCGGGCGATGGTAAGAGCGGATTGGCGATGCTGAAAAACGACAAGCCGGATTTGGTGGTGCTTGATTTGGGCTTGCCTGATATGGATGGTATTTCAGTCACTAAGCGTTTGCGACAGCTATCTGATATTCCAGTGTTGATACTGTCAGCGCGGAGCCAAGAGCAAAACAAAATTATGGCTTTGGATGCTGGAGCCGATGATTATCTGACTAAACCTTTTGGCGCAGGTGAGTTGAACTCGCGATTACAAGCTTTGCTAAGACGAATCAATAGAGGTTACCCAGTCAGCGAAGTATTTCAAACCGGTCAATTGAAAGTGGATTTGGCTACGCGCAAGGTATTCATTAACAATCAAGAAGTTAACATCACACCGATCGAATTTCGGCTATTGAGTATTCTGGTTCGGCAGGCAGGGTTGGTGGCAACTCATCGACAAATGCTGACAGAAATTTGGGGTGCAGAACATATTAATGACCAACATTACCTAAGAATTTACATGGGGCAGTTGCGACATAAACTTGAAATCAATCCTGCCAGACCGCGTTATCTGTTAACTGAAATTGGTGTAGGTTATCGCTTGGCTGTTCATGAAAGCTAGTTGTTCTGACTGTCTGTCACCTAAACGTCACAAAGCAATAAGTGCTTTTTTGCGATAATCGCCGCACTTTTGTTTCCCGTCTTTAATCCTCCATGCCCCAATCTAAACCGACACTTTTAACGATGGTCCGTTCCTTAATAGGTACGGTGGCGATAGTGTGGAGTGGATTTGTGGCGGCTGATGATTTGGATTTGCCTGATTTAGCGGACAAATTTTCGTTCATGCAATGGCTATCGAATAGCGGTCTGCATGATATGCACGATGAGCGTTGGAATGCTTACGGACAAGCAACTTATATTTCCAGTTGGAAACCGGCTTTTCCTGCCGCATATACCAATCTCAATGGCTCGCCGAATTCATTAACTGCCTCCGCAGAACGCAGTTTTACCGGTACCGTCACCGCTTACTTTGGTGCAAAAGCCTGGCAGGGTGGTGAGATTTATTTGGCACCGGAAATGATTTCAGAATTGCCGTTGTCGGATTTAAAAGGCTTGGGCGGTAGTATCCAAAACTTTGAACTACAAAAAACCGGTTCGGTGAGTGCGACTTGGTACAAATCGCGGTTTTATCTGAAACAAACTTTTAATTTAGGCGGCGAAACTCAAAAAGTAGCCTCTGGGCCGATGCAATTAGCGGGTAGTGTTGATAGTCATCGCTTGGTATTTACCGGTGGCAATTTAAGCATTCTCGATATTTTTGACAAAAACAGCTATGCCGGTGATTTGCGGCAGCAGTTTTTAAACATGGCGTTTATGACCCATGCGGCTTATGACTTTGCTGCCGATGCGCGGGGTTACACAGTGGGATTGGCGGCGGAATATTATCTGGATGATTGGACGTTGCGTTTGGGGCGCTTTGCTACCCCGCAAAACCCTAATGATTTACCGTTGGATTTCCGAATCTTTAAATATTATGGCGATCAGTTTGAGATTGAACATCGTCATAGTATTAATCATCAAGCTGGCGCAGTGCGTTTGCTGGGCTATCGCAATTACGAGCCTATGGCGCGATTTAGCGATGCAATTGCTGCTTATCAGAATAACCCAGCTCAAAATGCTGCCGCCTGTAACAGCTATAGCTATGACTCGAATAATGCCAATGCACCGGATTTATGTTGGGCGCGGAAAGGTAATACCAAGCTGGGGATAGGTATTAATTTCGAGCAAAGTTTGACCGATGATTTGGGTGTATTTATGCGCGGCATGTATGCGGATGGCAAAACCGAAGTGTATTCATATACCTCATCGGATCGATCATTTTCGATTGGCGGTTTGCTGACCGGCAAACGCTGGGGGCGTGCTAAAGATTCGCTAGGGCTTGGTTATGCCAGCAATTGGTTGTCGGCGACTCATGTTGATTATTTAAATCGCGGCGGTGTCGATGGCTTTATCGGTGATGGCAAAATTCGCTATCAAGCCGAGCAAGTCGTGGATATTTTCTATAAATTCAATCTGTTTAGCTCTATCTGGGCGACAGCGGATTATCAACACATTATCAATCCGGCTTATAACGCTGATCGTGGGCCGGTTGATGTCTATGGGCTTAGAGCGCACTTTGAGTTTTAAGTGGTTGATTGGTTCAAATCAACCATCTCGATGGTGGTTATAAACCAATAAGATCTTAAAGGCGCTAATAATCAGATATGTTTATCTTGAAAAATGCGGGTTGGGTTAATTTGGCATGTATTCTGCATGAATTTGGCTTTTCCTATGTCGAATGAGATAAACCATGTCCAACTCATCTCCTCTTTCCTTACCTAAAACTGGTCTGCCGGGTTTAGTCGAAAACTGGCGCAGCGATTTACTGTCCGGTTTTTTGGTGTTTCTGATTGCTTTGCCTTTGTGTTTGGGTATTGCTATGGCATCGGGTTTTCCGCCGATGGGTGGCATCATCACCGCCATTATTGGTGGTTTAGTGGTGTCGAGAATTAACGGCTCTTTTGTCACCATCAACGGCCCCGCGGCGGGTTTGATTGTGGTGATTGTCGATGCTGTGCAAGCCTTAGGACAGGGCGATGCAATGGCCGGTTATCGTTACACTTTAGCGGCGATTGTGATTGCCAGTGCCTTACAAGTGTTATTGGGTGTGTTTAAAGCCGGCAAACTCAGCGCCTTTTTTCCCTCGTCGGTGGTACACGGTATGTTGGCGGCGATTGGCATCATCATTATGGCCAAGCAAATTCACACTTTGCTGGGTGTTAAGCCAGAAGCCAAAAGCTTACTGGGCGTGATTGCTGAAGTGCCAAATTCAATTATCAATATGAACCCTGAAGTGGCATTTATTGGTTTATGTGGCTTGGCGTTGTTAATCGCTTGGGCCTTAATCAAACAGCCCACTTTAAAAATGATTCCAGCGCCATTGTTAGTGGTGTTGATGGGCTTGGGTTTAGGGCAATATTTCGATTTGGATCACGTTCACCAATATCTGTTTTTGCCTGATGCTGAAATTTTGCCTCACCATGACTTTACCGTTGGCCCGTCCTTTTTAGTCGCCGTGCCTGAAAATTTTCTGGCTGGTTTTTACTTTCCTGATTTCTCAAAAATCGCTGATCACGAGTTTTGGATTTCGGTGGTGACGATTTGGTTAGTCGGTAGTTTGGAAAGTTTATTAAGTGCTTCGGCGGTTGATAAACTTGACCCTTATCGCCGTAACTCAAACTTGAACCGCGATTTAACTGCGGTCGGTATCGGCAACATGGTCGCCGGTATGATTGGCGGTTTACCGATGATTGCTGAAATTGTCCGTAGCTCTGCCAA
This sequence comes from uncultured Pseudomonadota bacterium, assembly GCA_903931355.1. Classification (GTDB taxonomy): domain Bacteria; phylum Pseudomonadota; class Gammaproteobacteria; order Methylococcales; family Methylomonadaceae; genus Methylomonas. The sequence continues at coordinate 1,150 of CAIZCB010000047.1, read as the reverse complement.
TATCAATAACGGTGCCAAAACCGCTTGGGCGAACTTCTTTCACGGTGCGTTTTTGCTGATTTTCGTGGCCTTGTTCCCTAAGTTAATCCACGAAATCCCATTAACCTCATTAGCGGCTTTATTAGTTTTCACCGGTTTCCGTTTGGCTTCGCCAAAAGAGTTTGCCAAAACTTTAGCGGTGGGCGTCGATAACTTTGCGGTGTTTGTTATCACCATCATTGGGGTTTTAGCGACGGATTTATTGATTGGTGTTGCTATCGGTATTGTCGTGGAATTGTTGATCCACGTTAGTCGTGGCTTAAAACTGAGCAACGCTTTTACCATGGCTTATCACGTTAATAAGACCGACGAAAATACTTATCATCTTGAAGTCAGCGGCGCGGCTGTGTTCTCAAACTTTATTACCTTAAAAAGTTTGTTAGCCGATTTTCCTGAACATAAAACCGTGATTTTTGATTTAACTGAAGCGGAATTGATCGACCATACCGTGATGGAGTTTATTCACCATTACTGCGATGAATACAACCACAATGGTGGTAGCTGCGAAATTGTTGGTTTAGATGATCATCACAGTTATTCAGAACATCATTTAGCCGCTAGAAGAAAGCTAGATAATTAATCACAAATAAACCATAGCCAAGGCAAATAACTAATCAATGCCTTGGCTATCGGCGATTAAACTAATTGCCAGTCAAACAAGGCCAATAATAATTCCATAGATAAATAGCCCGTGATATAGTCGGTTCAAATTCTATTTTGAGGGGGAATTATGGAAATTATCATTTTGATAATGAGTTTGGGGCTGATTTATTTAGTGGTTAAAAAACCGAATCAAACGATTGCTGAAAGTTGTTCACAATTACCAACAGCCGCTTATCAAGTTAAGGCAACTAGCCAAACTATCAAGCTTATTCCAGAAGATTCTGCGCTTAGAAGGCATTATTTATCGCATTTGGAATATCAAAAATTAGCCATTACCCATCCTTATCCAACTGACTCTGCTCTTCGTCGTCATCACGAAACCCAAATAGCCTCTTTGTTGCCCAGCCCTGAAAAAGTCGAAGTTAAAGCGCCTAAAAAACCAGCTAGAAAACCAAGAACGACCACTAAATCAGCCGCAGCACCTAAAAAAGCGCCCAAATCGTCACCT
>CAIZCB010000046.1 GCA_903931355.1 uncultured Pseudomonadota bacterium | reverse complement strand
TCCCTTAATACATAAGGCTTTGAAATACCTTGAGGGAAGCTAATCACCGCTACTGACTTACCATCAGCGAATTTGATTTCTTCATAAAAAGGCAAAATCATTGGATGCACTTTGTCCTGCATGACATTCATCACCCATTCTTCAAGGTTTGGGCGCTGAATGCCACTGATCGATCCATCATCTTCAACCCCTAACAACAGCTTCCCGCCTTGAAAATTAGCCATCGCCACCACTTCTTTGGCTAATTGTTCTGGACGAATATCGTCGCGCTTAAATTCAACCCCCGAGTTTTCACCGTTGGCGATTAGTTCCAAAAGTTCGGCGTTACGCATATTGAATTTCCTTTGCTGTCAAAGACTTAAGCTGTTTTTCGGCGAATGATGGCTTTAAAAGTATTACCGTCACGATCATCAACGAAATCAATATCTGGGTAAGCTTTAAGCGCACGCAAAATACCGCTACCCAAGCCCCGATAAGGCAAAACCCTCGGCGCAAAAGAGGCCAAAATAGGATTTCTTACATTCGAGTTACCCAATTTGATGTTTTCAATGGTCAAATTATTCGGTAAATGACCGGGGCTAATAATTTCCACGCGATCAGCAAATACCAAAATTCTGACCGGTGCAGAAACGAAATAATCGCGATGAATTAAGGCATTGGCAATCAACTCTTCCAAAACGATACGCGGAATTTCCGGCTCACCTAAGGAATTAAAGCTTTGACTACCTTGAATATGGTGAATGTTACCCAGTATAAAACTCAAGGATTTTCGGAATAAATCCGTCAACTTGCCGTTGAGATCCTGACTATCAATGTAATTGACATCGGTTATATCGCGTCCAGGAAAAGCAACCGCCTTAACAATAAACATCGGCAAACGAATATGCGGCTTTAAAGCAAACAATAAAGCACCGCAAACATTCAATTGCCCCGCTTTCATCAGATTCATATTTTCTAAAAGTCGGTGCGAAGGCAATTCCTGATCAACAAACGCTTCACCGATAAATTGTTCAAAAAACGCTTCAAAAAATGCGCTGTCAACATCAGCAATCGAAGAGCCTTGCACGGGCATTTCATCGGCATGAATAAATGCTGATTCCTGAAACATCCGCTGTAACTCTTCTCTAGCCGTGACCTTTCTTTTATCCGAGCCATTTTTTACCCAAATCAATCCTTGATTATCCATATAAGGCTTATTAAAGCCTTGCTCAACCGTGACTACAATCACCCGTCCTTCAGGCAAATCGAAATTCTGCGTCAAGGGGTTAATGGCTGGTCTGATGTTATTAGTTGCCGCATTAGCAACCAGTTGATTGATCTGCCTAATATCGTCAGCAGAAAGGCCAGTCATGCTGCCATCGTCATTTACGCCGATCAGAATATAACCGCCGTTTGAATTGCTAAACGCTGCCATTTCTGCCGCCAACGCCTCCGCGTGTTTTATCGTGGCCTTGAATTGGTGACGGCTATCTTCACCGTTGGCGATTATGGCTAATAATTCATTGGTCTGCATATTCACGCTCCTCTTACCAACCGCGTTTTTCCAGTCAACAACTCCTGCATCATGCCTTGTTTGATTTGGCGGGTTTTGCTTAGGCGTTGTTGCAGGGTTTGGATGTCGGCGTCCATGTCGCTCAGGATGGTGGCGATGGCGGTTTGTTCGTCAACTGACCCTACTGGCAGCTTCAATCCCCTTACGTCGGAACTATTGATCGCGGGGTAATTTGAACCAGAGATCAACATATCTATTTGTCTATTTACTACTGATGAAAACAAGTGCTGATACAAATACTCTGGCCAAAATGCTGAAAGGTTGCATCTGGCAACACTAAATCCTGTAGAGCAGACCAGATCTAAGGCTTCGCCATTTACATAATAATGGGACATCAAATTTGGTCTTACAGTTGAAATCAAAACATCTCTATTTCTTAATATACGCCGAGCTCTTGATGGAGCATCTGCAAAGATAAATTTGCTTGTTCCAAGCAATATACCTTGATCGATTTGCTCTAAGGAAATGTAATCGAACTCATATTCTCTTGGTGTATTTGCTGAAAGGTTCTCTGGATCAACAGTTGCCAGCTCACCAATATCTTT
>CAIZCB010000045.1 GCA_903931355.1 uncultured Pseudomonadota bacterium | reverse complement strand
GAATTACAGTTAATGACTCTATTCGATCATCTCGACATAGACACCCATTTGGAACCGATTGAAGACCAAGCGTCTTGGCGTCATTAAGGATAACTATGCCAGACACTTTATTAATTATTGAAGACGAAGTTCTACTCGGCTCGGAATTAGCGCGGTTTTTCCGTAAGCGTAATTGGGATGTAACGCTGGCTCGCGATTTAAAAGAAGCCGAGCAATACCTTTGCCAACAAAGCATAGACCCGTTGGTGGTGTTATCGGACATGAATTTGCCCGATGGCAATGCGCTGGATTTTTTAGAAGCCGTCAAACCCAAAATTGGCAGTAGCGAATGGGTATTTGCCACCGGTTATGGCAGTGTGGCCGATTCGGTTCGCGCGGTACGGTTGGGGGCTTATGACTTTATCGAAAAACCCTGCGACCCCGAACGTCTCAATTTATTAATCGAAGGTGCTGGCCGTAGCGCTCGTGCTCAACGCCGCTTACAACAACAAACCGAAGCCGAAAACAGCCGCTACAGCCTCGATGCTTTAATTGGCAACAGTCTGGTCACCAGCAATTTACGGCAAATGATTAAACAAATGGCCAATGTGCCGTTTTCCAGCTTAATCATCAGCGGCGAAACCGGCACCGGCAAAGGCTTAATCGCACGAATTTTGCATTACACCGGCAGCCGCGCCCAAGCGCCGTTGATTGAAATCAATTGCGCCGCCCTGCCCCGTGAATTATTGGAATCAGAATTATTCGGCTACGAAGCCGGCGCCTTTACTGGTGCAAAAAAACGTCATCGCGGCTTATTTGAACAGGCTCACACCGGCACGCTGTTTTTAGATGAAATTGGCGAAATGGATTTGGATTTGCAAACCAAACTATTAAAAGCGGTGGAAGATTTGCGAATTCGCCGTTTGGGTAGCGAAACTGAAATTGCAATTGATGTGCAAATCATCGCCGCAACCAATCTGGATTTAATCCAAAAAGTCGAACAAGGCCAATTCCGCAGTGATTTGTATCATCGCTTGAATGTGATGAGTTTGCGGGTGCCATCGCTAAAAGAACGTAAGCAAGATTTAGAACAATTGGTGCCGTTGTTTATTGCTGATAGCAATCGTAAATCTGCTAAAAACGTCAGACATATTTCCCAACAAGCTTGGGAGATAATCAAAAGCTACAGTTGGCCGGGCAATATTCGTGAATTGAGCAATGTTTTGGAACGCTGTGTTTTGTTGGCCAGCGATGAACAGCTACCGGAACAATGGCTGCAATTAAGCAATCCATCAACCGCCAGTAGTAATCATTACAATCCCAACAACGGCATTTTCTTACCGTTGGATGGCAGTTTGAGTTTGCAGGATATTGAGAAATATGTGATTCAGGAGGTTTTGAACCGTACTGATGAAAACGTGACTGCGGCGGCGAGAATGCTGGGAACCACTCGTGAAACTTTGCGCTATCGGGTGCAAAAATATAATTTGCGCTGCAAGCCCTGATGACATTCAATTGATGTAGAAAATTTTAAGGTAACCCAAGGAGGCTCTATGACTACCCAACACGACGAAAACTACTGGCGCGAGAAACTGACGCCCGAACAATTCCAAGTCTGCCGCCAAAAAGGCACCGAGCCACCATTCACCGGCAAATACACCGATTGCACCAAAACAGGCACTTATCATTGCGTCTGTTGCGGTCATCCCTTATTTGATTCCGAAAGCAAATTTCACTCCGGCTGCGGCTGGCCCAGTTTCTTTGTGCCGCTCAATGCCAACAGCCTTGATGAACATCAAGACCTTAGCCACGGCATGCGCCGCGTCGAAGTCACCTGCCAATCTTGTGGGGCGCATTTAGGCCACGTTTTTACTGACGGCCCTGAACCGACTGGCCTACGCTATTGCATCAATTCCGTCGCTATCGATTTACAAGAGAAACCATGAACTCACAGCAACAAGTCACTGATCTACTGAATTTCATCGATTGCAGCCCTAGCCCTTGGCACGCGGTAGCCACCATTGAACATCGCTTGCAAACCCAAGGTTTTCAGCGCTTATTAGAAACCGACACTTGGTCACTCACCAGCAATGGCCGTTATTATGTGATTCGCGATGATTCGTCGATTGTCGCTTTTGTGGTTGGCACTAAAGCTTTGCCAGAAGCCGGTTTTAAAATTATCGGCGCCCATACCGACTCGCCGGGCTTACGAGTAAAACCACATCCTGTGGTTGCTGGTGATCAGTTGGTACGTTTGGCGGTAGAAGTCTATGGCGGGCCGATTTTAGCTACCTTTACCGACCGCGATTTAAGCTTGGCCGGACGTGTCGCCTATCGCCAAGTCAATGGCAATATCGCCAGTCGCTTAGTCTGTTTTCCGCAAGCCTTGCTACGTTTACCGAATTTAGCGATACACATGAACCGCGCGGTCAACGAAGACGGTTTAAAGCTGAACAAACAAAATGATTTAGCCGCGATATTGTCAGCCACTCAGCAACAATTAGCCGCCAGCGATTTTCAAAGTCTATTAGCTAAACAAGCCGATCTTGAAGCCGAACAAATTTTGAGCTGGGAATTAAACATTTATGACACCCAAAAAGGCAGTTTTTGGGGCGCGAATCAGGAGTTTTACTGCGACAGCCAATTGGACAATCTCGCCTCCTGCCATGCCGGTTTAAGCGCCTTTTTAGACCCAGCCAGTTTAAACAGCGGCAATACTTTGGTGTGTGCTTTATTCGATCACGAAGAAGTCGGTAGCGAAAGTTGCAAAGGCGCCGCAGGAAGCTTTTTGCCGGATGTCTTACAGCGCATCGCCAATAACCAAGCACTGAGCCACGACCAATATCAACGCACACTCGCCAACAGTTTTATGGTCAGCGCTGACATGGCTCACGCCTACCACCCAAGCTATCCCGCCGCTTACGAACCCAATCATAAAATCATCATCAACCAAGGGCCGGTGATTAAAATCAACGCCAACCATCGCTACGCTTCGGAATGCTTGTCGGAAGCGCAATTTATGACTTATTGCCAACAAGCCGATGTGCCGTTTCAAAAATACGCCCATCGCGGCGATTTAGCCTGCGGCAGCACCATCGGCCCGATTAGCTCTAGCAAACTAGGAATACGCACGGTTGATGTCGGCAATCCAATGTGGGCAATGCACAGCATCCGCGAAAGCGCTGGGGTTGCGGATCATGGCTTTATGATTAAGGCGTTGGGTTGTTTTTTTAAAAACTAAGGGCAAAAAAAAGGCATCTTGTTCGTTTTAAAACAAGATGCCTAGTCAAATCTAGCATGACAGGAGGAACACAACAGGAACACGTTTCTTTTAATGCAAGATCAATGCCAAAATCTAATTCCGCAAAAATTAAGCCCTCCAGCCCATCAAAATCACTTCAAAACCACCTACCTTGCACCAGAAAAGAGCAAACACGCACCATAACAAAACAGCCTGATTTATCAATAACTAAGCAATAATAAATCAACCAAAAAGGCTATTGTTTACTGATCAGACTAGGCATACAGTTAAACCTTCTGCAATTCAGTACATTAAGGGGGGTTAACAATGGACTTTCTCTATCGCAATGTCATTACCATGATTATTTTCACCGCTGGCGCAGTGGGTTTCGTGTCTGGTGAGTTCGTTTTAGCCACTTTGCTATTCAGCACCGCTTCTTTATATGGCTATATTGGTCGATAGTTGGTGCCTCGGTAATCACGATTTATTAGCCATCAGCCAATGTGATTTGCTATTGGCTTTGTTGCTAAGCGTTTGCTTAATCGGCGCTATGCGATAGCAGCGCTATAAAGCCTTCGCTGGCTTAACGTATAATGCGGGGCTTGTTTTTCTAATCGCGATTAATCATGCAGACGCAGCGTCTTGCTTGGGCTATTTCCGGCTCTGGCCACTATATTGAAGAATGTGTCGAGTTTATGCTGACACTGGATAATGTCGATCTTTACCTCAGCCAAGCGGGTGAAGAAGTGTTAAAGATGTACGGCATTTCGCTGGCCAGTCTGAAAGACAAAATGCCGGTTTACCGCGACAAAGCGGCTTCTGCACCGCCGGTCGGTCTGTTTTACAAAGGCTATTTCTACGACATTCGCGAGGACATTCAGTCGCGGTTTTCTGACCTGGCGGGACGCTCGCGAGATAACTCCGCGCGAATCGCCGCGACCCTCGGGTTCTTCGATGCGCGGAAATCCAGGTTC
>CAIZCB010000044.1 GCA_903931355.1 uncultured Pseudomonadota bacterium | reverse complement strand
CATGCCCAAGAAGCCGCAGCGGAAACCAAAACCCAAGGCTTGCGAAGTTTCGGCTTCGTAATTAAGAGAGGAATCGTTAAGACGTAATTTGTCTAAAGCTTCTCGCATGGTGCCAAAGTCATCAGAACTGACTGGATACAACCCCGCAAAAACCCGTGGCTGAACCTGCTCAAAACCTGGCAAAACTTCGGTGGCAGGATTATCAGTCGAGGTAATGGTGTCACCGACCGGCGCACCAAAAATGTCTTTAATACCGGCAACGATAAAACCTACTTCACCGGTATTTAGCTGTGGCTTTTCTAACTGTTTCGGCGTGTAAACACCTAATTTTTCCGCATAAAACGATTTACCGGTCGACATCACGGTAATTTTTTGTTTTTTGCGCAAACTGCCGTTAACAATCCGCACCAAAGACACAACGCCTAAATAGTTATCGAACCAAGAATCGATAATCAAGGCTTGCAAAGCGCCGTCTTCTTTACCGGCTGGTGGTGGAATTTTTTGAATTAATTGATCCAGTACCGCTTCAACACCAATGCCGGTTTTAGCACTGATTTTTAACGCTTCATCCGCTGGAATCCCAATCACATCTTCAATTTCAGTGATCACCCGCTCTGGTTCAGCCGAAGGCAAGTCGATTTTATTCAACACCGGTACTACTTCTAGGCCTTGCTCAATCGCGGTATAGCAGTTGGCAACGCTTTGTGCTTCCACGCCTTGCGCCGCATCGACGACTAATAACGCACCTTCACAAGCGGCTAAAGAACGAGATACTTCATAAGAAAAGTCAACGTGACCTGGGGTATCGATGAAGTTGAGTTGATAGACTTCGCCATCGCTGGCTTTGTAATCGAGGGTAACGCTTTGCGCTTTAATGGTAATGCCGCGCTCTCTTTCCAAATCCATGGAATCCAATACTTGGGCTTCCATTTCTCGGTCACTTAAACCACCGCAAATTTGAATGAATCGATCGGCTAGGGTTGATTTTCCATGATCGATATGAGCGATGATGGAAAAATTTCTGATATGTTTTTGATCCACTTAGTTTTTCTTGTTGTTACCTAGACAATAGCACCAAGCTATTGTCTTTAAATTAAAAGGAATTAGTCTGCCAATATGTCGCGGAACTGTTCGATGGTATCGAGGGTTAAAGGTTGGCGTTGATTATCCCAAGCAACACCGTCTAATCTTTCTGCAAGCGCTTGGATTGTATCGACAAAGTCTTCAAATACAGCAGCAGGATTATCAAGTTCGCGTGGTTGCATGAAAAACACGATGCCTGGGCAGAAAAATTGGTCGAGATTATCAGCAGGGAATGTACCAGGCTCAGCCATGCTCGCTACCGCAAAATCCACCATTCGTTGGCTATCGATACGTTCAAATACTTTGACCGAACCATAACGAAGTCCAACACTCTCGAAAGCTTCAAATAAATCTTCACCATTAAAACCTTCATCAGCACGAGCAACAATGCTAAATTCGATTAATCCTGGCAAGTGATAACGCGGTGCTTTTGGCGCTACCGCCGCTGGCTGCTGAATTTGATCAGCTTCATCAGCAAAATCAACCGGTAAATCTGCAAATTCATCGTCTTCTTCTAAATCGAAATCCTCGGCATCGTCATAATCGGCTTCATCTTCCAGCGCCTCACCACCACTGCGCAAGCCTTTTATAAAATGCCACATCACGATTACGATCATCGCCAGCAGACCGATTAAAACAATCACAAGTCTTAATAATTCTTTATCCATTAGCTTTCTGCCATGCTCACTGCTTCTTCAATATCAACCGCTACCATTCTGGAAACGCCAGGTTCCTTCATGGTAACACCTGCTAGATGTTTTGCAATTTCCATTGTCACTTTGTTGTGGGAAATGTACAAGAATTGCACACTTGCCGACATATCTTCCACCATCTTGGAAAACCGCACCACGTTAGCATCATCTAAAGGTGCATCCACCTCGTCCAACAAACAAAACGGCGCTGGATTTAATTCAAAAATCGAAAACACCAAGGCTACCGCAGTCAAAGCTTTCTCGCCACCCGATAACAAATGAATCGAGCTATTACGTTTACCCGGCGGTCTGGCAATGATATTGACCCCCGCTTCCAACACATCTTGCTCGGTCAACTCTAAATAAGCCTGACCACCGCCAAATAATTTTGGAAACTTCTCTTTTAAACCGGTATTGATTCTATCGAAGGTTTCGGTAAAACGCTGACGACTTTCCCGATCAATTTTACTAATCGCCTGATCCAAAGTCGTCAAAGCTTCCATCAAATCATCATGCTGTTCATTTAAAAAATTCATCCGCTCTGACTGAATTTTATATTCCTCAATCGCAGTCAAATTGATAGAACCCAAGCGTTCAATTTGTGCAGTTAAATCATCAACGGCAATTTTCCATTTCGACTCACTGGCATCGGCAACGATATTGGCCAAAATTGCCTCAGGGTCGGCATCAACTTCTTCTAACTGTTCCGCAATGGTTTGCTGACGCACGCGACTGTCTTGTTGTTCAAAACGAATTTTATCCAGCGCTTCTTTCTGTTTTTCCAAGCCGCGCTGGGTTTGCGAATATTGTTCAGCTAATTCGGTGACGGTTTGTTCATTCGCTTGTTGTGACTGGCGCTCGGCTTGCAGATTATCTTCAAACGCCTGTTTGCGCTCCAACAACTGCTCCAACTGCATTTTTTCATCATCCAAAGGCGACAAACTGTATTGCAATTTATTTTCCAATTCGGCGATGCGATCTGCCGATTGTTGATGCTGCATTTGTAAGCGTTCAATCTGCTTAGCGGTCAACAGTTCTGAAGACTTTAACGACTCAATTTGTGCGTGTAAGCGCTGTAAATGCTGACGAGCTTCATTGACCGAAGCATCGGTATTTTGCTGTTGCGCCTGAATTTGTTGGCTTAATTGCTCAAGTTCGGTTTTCTTATCACCCAACTCACCTAAAGCCATTTCAGCATCTTGCTTAATCAATTCAGCTTCGGAAATGGTTTCGGCATTTTCAGCCACTTGCTGAGTGATTTCGTCAATCTCAAAATCCAACTGTTCTAATCGGCGTTTTTGCTGCTCGAAACGCGCTGATTGGGCGCTGTATTCAGCACTTTTCGCTGAATATTCGGCACTTAAGCGTTTTTCTTGTTGTTGGTATTGCTCGCGATTAGCTTCAGCCGATTTCAGCGCTTGCTCGCTAGTTTCTACTTGCTGCTCGTCCTCAGCAATCGCCATCTGCAATTCACTTTGGCGTTGTTTTAACTCGCGCAGCTCTTTTTCACGATGCAAAACCCCAGCTTTACTGTCGCTACCGCGGCTGATTTTGATCCAGTCTTTACCCAACCAAGTGCCATCAGCTAACACCACCGATTCATGGGCTTGTAATGACATCGCTCGCGCTTGCTGCAAATTATCCGCGCAATAAATCCCGCTTAATAAACCCGACAAATCCCAGCGACTGCGTAATTTGCTGGCTAAATTAACCCCAGTTTGCTCAACGCCAGTTGCAGCATGGGTTTCAAACACAATCAAAGACTGTTTACCCAAATCCTGCAATTCATTGAAAATGCTCTCGGCACTATCAACACAAATCGCTTCCAGATAGCTACCTAACACGGTTTCTAAAGCGGTTTCCCAACCGGCTTCGGCTTCTAAAAATTCCGCCAACCGAGGTTGTTGAGCTAAACCAACCTGCTCTAACCAATTGGTTAGCTCTTTTTTGTCTTTGCCCATCGCGTGTTGCTGGAGCAATTCCAAAGAACTGATTTTGCCGTTCACTTTTTGTAATTCGGCGCGATTTTGATGCAGTTGGTCGTGTAATTGCTTAATTTCAGGCCGCAATTCAGCAATGTTTTGCAACACGCCGTCTAATTGTCCCTGCAACTGAGTACGCTCGGTTTCGATTAGCTCGATGCTGCTTTCCAAACTTTCCAGCTCAAACGCATCTTGGGTATCAGCCAATAAACCACGCTCGCTGTTTAATTTATCCAAACGAATTTGCAACTGGCGATTTTGGTTATCCAATTGCACCAGCTTAGTTCTTTGCACTTCGGCTTGTTCGCGATAACCAGCATTTTCAGCTAGAAAAGCTTCCCATTGCTGCTGCCATTGCTGCTTTTGCAGATGAGAATCTTGCTGAATCCCCAGCAAATCCTCTTCCCGCTCACGCGCCACAATCATAGTTTCTTCGGCTTCCAGCAAAGTCTGGCGAATTTCTTCTAATTGCTGACGGTCTTGCTCACAATCGTCTTGGGCTTGCTCGGCTTGATGTTTTAAACGATTGATTTCAATCAGGGTTTCTTCGTGGCTTTTTTCATTATGCTTAATCGCCTGTTCTAAGCGACTGACCTCAGCAACCACCGAATAATAATCGGCTTGGGTAGCGTCTAAATGTTGCTGCTGGGCTTTTTGCTCGCCACGTTTTAACTCCATGGCTTTTTCAGTGTCACGCAACAACACAAACAAGCGATTATGCTCTTCGGCCACCGCTTGTAATTTGTCTTCTAATTGCTGAGCCGAGCGTTGAAAATTTTGCCAACGCATCGCCAACAACTCTTGTTTATAGCGGCGTTCTTGTTGTTTTAATTCGGTGTATTTTTCGGCTTTTTCGGCTTGTTTCGCCAAGTTTTTGATTTGTTTATCAACTTCGTCGCGTAAATCGTCTAAGCGTTCCAGATTTTCACGAGTGTGACGCATTCGGGTTTCGGTTTCCGAACGACGCTCTTTGTATTTAGAAATTCCCGCCGCTTCTTCGATATGCACCCGTAAATCATCCGGCTTGGCTTCCACCATCCGCGAAATAGTGCCCTGCTCGATAATCGCATAACTACGCGAACCTAAACCGGTGCCTAAAAACAAATCGGTAATATCTTTACGCCGACAACGCGAACCGTTGAGCATAAATAAGGATTGGCCGTCACGACTGACTTGGCGCTTGATGGAAATACTGTTGTATTGCGAATACTCGCCACCCGCTTTGCCTTCGCTGTTATCGAAAATCAATTCGACCGAAGCCACACTGACCGGCTTGCGGCCCGATGAACCGTTGAAAATCACGTCGGTCATGCTACCGCCGCGCAAATGCTTAGCCGAGCTTTCGCCCATCACCCAACGCACCGCATCGATAATATTGGATTTACCACAGCCATTAGGACCGACAATCGCGGTTAGATTGCCGTTAATAGGAATCGTGGTGGGATCGACGAAGGATTTGAAGCCTGCAAGTTTGATTTTTTCCAGTTTCATGACTGGGGAAAGATGCTCAAAACGATTGGAAAGGCGGCTATTATCAACGAAATGTCCTTGAGAATGGAATGGATTTTGAATCAATCGTTAATTACTGTTTAAAACCGCATAAGTTCTGGGCTTGAAAACCGCGACTGATCAACATACTCTGCAGTTTTCAACCTAAGCGACTAACACCATGAGCACATTACTTGAAGCCAACCAAGAAGCCCCTTTTTTCCGCGCGAAAAACCAAGATAATCAGCTGGTTAGCCTGAACGATTTCAGCGGCGAGAAAAACCTAGTGTTGTATTTTTACCCAAAAGACGACACCCCAGGTTGCACGATTGAAGCCAATCAATTTACCGCATTAGCCACCGAATTTGCCGCCGCCGACACCGTGGTTTTAGGCGTTAGCAAAGACGATTGCGACAGCCACAAAGCCTTTATCAGCAAATACAGCCTTAGCGTACAGCTGTTAGCCGATACATCTGGCGAGCTTTGTGACAGTTATGGGGTTTGGCAAGAAGTTGAAAAAGACGGGGTTAAAAAATGGAAAATCGTTCGCTCGACTTTCGTGATTAATAAAGACGGGATTTTGGTTTCTTCGGAATATGGGGTTAATCCAGAAGGTCATGCACAAGCGGTTTTAGATTTGATTAACAATTTAAAATAGCTAACTGATGTTATGCAGTGGAAGGACATCTTCCCGTCTGCAGCGCCGAGCACCGAAGCGTTTACTGGGAATAGCCCGTTAGGGTCGCCGCATCCATGCGGCAAGTTGGCAAAGGGGCACGACGCCCCTTTTGCCAACCCCCAACAAAAGCTTCGGAGCGCAGGATTCAAGCGGCGGTCGGGTGGGCTTTCTTTTGGTTACCTTTCTTTGCCCAAACAAAGAAAAGTAACTCGCCTGTCGGTGCGACCAATCGGCAGGATAGCCGATTGGCATTTACCCTTTAGGGCGAAAAACAGGGATGTTTTTCGTGAAACCGACATCTAAATTAAGCCTCGCAAAGCTAATCATTTTTATCGACAACTAAAAAATGCCCTCAATACTGATGGAGTTGCCTAACATCAATACTTAACTAGGTTTGTTCGGTGCCAGCCCAGTCGATACTAAGCGCAGCAGACGAAGAAATCGAAACAGCCGTTAAATTTTCAAGACATCCCGACAACGGGCGCGGATAATAGGGCATGACTAATACAAATCAAACCCCATCGACCACGCCTGCAGCTGTTGCAGGACCTAGTTTTGACCAATTGCCATTATCAGCAGCGATGCTGGAAAACCTCCGGCAGTTGCAATACCTAACCATGACCCCAATCCAAGCCGCCAGCTTACCGATTGCACTGGCTGGCACTGACTTGATCGCCCAAGCCAAAACCGGTAGCGGAAAAACCGCCGCTTTTGCCTTGCCAATCTTGAAAGACCTCAATCAACCGCTGTTTAGAGTGCAAAGTTTGGTGCTGTGCCCAACTCGCGAACTCGCCGAGCAAGTCAGCCAAGAAATTCGCCGTTTAGCCCGTTTTGCTGACAACATCAAAGTCTTGGCTTTATGCGGCGGCACGCTGATGCGGCCACAAATGACCAGCCTCGAACATGGCGCACATATCGTCGTCGGCACACCGGGGCGGATTATGGATCACCTGCAACGCGGCAGCCTCAATCTCGACCACATCACCAGCTTAGTGCTGGACGAAGCCGACCGCATGTTGGATATGGGCTTTTATGACGACATTAGTTCAATCGCCAGACAATGCCCTAAACAACGCCAAACTCTATTATTTTCAGCCACCTACCCGAATGGCATCGCCAAACTCGCTAAACAATTACTGCATAATCCGCAGCAAGTTCACCTCCACGAACAACATGCCAGCAGCAAAATTCGCCAGCGTTTTTACGAAGTCGATGACAAACAACGTCTACAAGCGGTCGCCAAATTACTCAAACATTACCGCCCTATCAGCACCTTGGCGTTCTGCAACACCAAACAACAGTGCCGCGATTTATTAGATGAATTACTGGCTCAAGGCTTTAGCGCCTTAACTTTAAACGGCGATTTGGAACAACGCGACCGCGACCAAGTGTTAATTCAATTCGCCAACCGCAGTTGCTCGGTATTGGTTGCCACCGACGTCGCCGCTCGTGGTTTGGACATTAGCCAATTGGAAGCGGTGATTAATGTCGACATCAGCCCCGATCCAGAAATTCACGTCCATCGCATCGGCCGCACCGGTCGTGCCGATGAAGAAGGCTGGGCATTGAGTTTGTTCAGCGCTCAGGAAACACCGCGAGTCAACAGCATCAGTCAATTCATGGGCAACGAACCGGAATGGCACGCGCTTAATGATCTAAGCAATAGCGCCCCTGCCCCACTGCAACCACCAATGGTTACCCTGCAAATTCTCGGCGGTCGCAAAGACAAAATCAGACCGGGCGATGTACTCGGTGCGCTGACTGCCGACGCGGGTTTTAAAGGCGAACAAATCGGCAAGATCAACGTCACCGAACAAACCACTTATGTGGCTGTCGAGCGCAGTATTGGGCGGGAAGCGGTGCGGAAGTTGTCGGCAGGGAAAGTGAAGGGTAAAGCAGTGAAAGTGAGATTATTGAGGGATTAATCAATATCTTTCTGCTATTACGAGCTGGGACGGGATATTTATCCCGTCCATCACTGTTTGAATTTACTTCAAAGCAGCAAAAACATTCAGACTGGGTTTAAACCCAATATGGCAAACTAAATATATCATCGGAGACTTAAATGCTATTAGTTACCTCAATCATTGCTTCGGTATTAACTATCATTTTTATAAGACTTTCTTTTGCCGTAATTGGTTTGAGAAGAAAAAATAAAGTGGGTTTAGGTAGTGGTGGTCACGATGATTTAGAGAGAGCTATTCGAGCTCAGGGTAATTTCGCTGAATATGTTCCTTTTGGAATTATCTTAATCGCCTGCCTAGAGTTAAATGGCGCACCTTGGTGGTTGGTTGCCATTCCTGGCATTACTTTAATCATTGGACGTTTAATTCACGCTAAAGGTATCAATGTACCACCACCCGATTTCAGCCTACGTGTATTGGGGATGCAATTCACATTTCTGACGCTGATTGGATTAGTAACTCTAAATTTAGGCTGGGCTTTGTTCAAATTGACAGTCGTGTAACACCTAGATACCGAAGCCGGACGCGGTATTTATCCCGTCCCTCACTGTTTCAAATTAATTCAAAGTAACAAAAAATATTCAGAGTGGGTTTAAACCCAGTCTGGCTAATGTATTCACTGCCAAATCCAAAGTCATCATATCTTTCAGAACCCAATGAATTATGATTACTGCTAAAATTTCAATAGCTTAAATGGAGACATCAACATGAACATTTCCTTAACACCTCATTTTGAAGCATTGATTAAAAATAAAATCGACAGCGGTCGATATAACTCGATCAACGAAGTGATACGTGAAGCTTTTGGATTATTAGAAGAACGCGATCAGCTACACGAGCTGAAACTTGAAGAATTGCGCAAAGAAATCCAAAAAGGAATAGATAGCGGTGAATCAAGCGTTTTGGATATAGAATCAATCAAAACTAAGGATCGTCTACGGTTAGTAGCTCAACAAGGGTTTGACTCTTAAATGTCACGCTTATTAATTCGCCCAGAAGCCAAAATCGACCTTGATGATATTTAGTTTTACATTGCTCAAGATAACCCAAATAACGCAGATCGGTTTCTTGATCAAATCCAAGAAACCAGTCTGTCGCTGGCGAATTATCCTCAGATGGGGACCGTACGAAACGAGCTCAAAGCAGATTTGCATAGTCACCCAATTGGCAATTATCTAATTTTTTATTTTCCGTTAGAAAATGGAATCGATATAGTTCGGGTACTGCATCGGTCACGAAATATTGGCATTTTGTTTTAAACCACCTCATCCGGCAAAAACCCACCCGCCTGCATCGCCCACAACCGATAATAAAAACCCTGTTTATCCAGTAAATCCTGATGGCTACCATCTTCAACAATCTGCCCTTGATCAAACACCAAAATCCGATCCAAATGAGCAATCGTCGATAAACGGTGAGCAATCGCGATCACGGTTTTGCGGCCCATCGCGCGATCCAAATTATCCTGAATGGTTTTTTCAGTCACCGAATCCAAGCTCGAAGTCGCTTCATCCAAAATCAAAATCGGCGCGTCTTTTAACATCACCCGCGCAATCGCAATCCGCTGGCGTTGACCGCCGGATAATTTAACCCCACGCTCACCAACTAAAGACTCATAAGCTTCCGGTATCGCCTGAATAAATTTATCGGCATGAGCCAACTTTGCCGCCGCTACCAACTCTTCATCACTGGCATCCAAACGCCCATAGCCAATATTGTCTTTTAAGCTACGATGGAACAAGCTAGGGTCTTGGGGAATCAGGCTGATTTGCTGATGCAAACTGTCTTGAGTGGCTTGGCTAATCTCTTGTTGATCAACCAAAATCTGCCCAGATTGCGGTTCGTAATTGCGCAAAATCAAACTAACAAAGGTCGATTTTCCCGAACCTGAAAAACCGACCAAACCCACTCGCTGCCCCGGTTCGATCACCACATTTAAGTTTTCAAATACCGGACGATTGGCTTCATAAGCGAAACAGACATTTTTAAACTCAATCCGCCCTTGGCTAACTTGCAAGGCTTGGGCGTTATCGACATCGATAATCTCATGCGGTTTCACAATGGTATCGACACCATTGGCGACGTTGCCGACATATTCGAAAAACTCCAAAAAGCGCCGCGTCAAATTACGGGCATCGCCAATAATCAACAACGCCAAGCCGGTGCTCATCGCAAAATCGCCGACACTAATTTGCCCCGCATCCCACAACATCAAGGCATAGCCAATGGTGCCGATTTTTAAAATCGCTGCCGCAGTAAATTGAAACCAACGCACCCGCTCCATGTACCAAAAAGTTCGGCGTCCGCTTTGCACTTCGGTTTCTAAAAAGCCTTCCAAATATTCGCGTTCGTAATCCAAGCGCGCAAACAGCTTGGCATTGAGGATATTGGTCACTGCATCGACAATCTTGCCATTCACCAAGCTGCGCGTCGCTGCGTAATTTTGGGCATAAGGCTGGCAACGGGTCGCCAACCAATAAGAAATCGCCACATACAAAAACACCCAACCCGCCACAAAACTACCCAAACCGACATGTGCTTGTAACAACAAAGTCACCGACACCGCAAAAGTCACAGTAATCGGCCAAAAATCACACAGCACCGACCAAGTCGTATGATTAACGCTCATCGCCGTTTCGCTGATGCGATGCGCCAAACTGCCCGCAAAATGGTTGCCAAAATAGCGCGGTGAATGTTGCTGTAAATAGGCGTACATCAAGCGACTGGTACGCTGCCGCAAGCGTGGCCCCATGATAATCAACACCGCGCCACTGCCACGGCTGAAGACAATTTCCAAAACATTCAAGCCGATTAACAACAGCATCGGCTGTTTAAACGCCTCCCAAACCGGCACTTCGCCACTATGCTGCGCCACGCCGTCCATCAAGGTTTTAATCGCATAAGGCACCAAAATACTCCCCGCCGCTTGGCCGATTTCCAGCACCAACATCAAAGCAATCCACCCTCGGAATTGTTTGACGCAATAGAGGATGAAGCTGACGGTTTTAGTGGGAAGTGGCGGTGCAGAGGCGGCGCGGCGGAAGGTGGTGTTGGACATGGTTTGGGCAGTGTTTTAATGAAGTCGGTCGGCATTATAACCCTAATGATTTTGATAGCCGCTTGGCACCGCAAGCGAAGTAATCCGCGCAGGATTTAGCCGAAAATCCCAATATCGGCCTATATCGCGAAGGCTTAGGAAGCAGTTAGCAACTATTATCAAAATTTTTTATCGCCCGTATAGCTATGGAATTAGAGACATTCGGGTTGTCCATCAGCGTATGGATAGTGAGCGGGATTTAAGCTAACGCTAGTATCAGCGGTGATGGCTATATTCAATATGCGCTAATTCATCAATCATGTCAGGATGGTTGCTAATTAAGTGCAATAGGCACAATACAGCCCCCGATGGACTAAACCGACCTTGTTCCCAGTCGCGCAAGGTAGCAACGGGGGTTTTGATTAACTCGGCAAAGGCTTGTTGGGTTTTGCCGGTTTTTTGTCGGGCTGAACGCAGTAATAATTGTTCTGGGGTATGGATTCGAGCCGATAAACCT
>CAIZCB010000043.1 GCA_903931355.1 uncultured Pseudomonadota bacterium | reverse complement strand
GCCGCTGCAGCTGATTCAGCACTTGGAACTGGTTCAAATGCCGCAGGATTGCCACGATTTTGTAAAAACTTCCAACCAATTTGGGCAAACATACCGTCAATCAAAGCATCTTCTTCGATGTTATCGGATAACTGAACCCCTTCTGCTTCGGCTTTACGTTTAACTTCAGCAACGATTTTTTCCATCTCTGGCGCTAACAAATCAGCCGGACGGCAAGTAATCGCTTCTGCACCATCTAAAACGCGAGCTTGTAATTCTTTATTAACAGGCGCTGGTGTCGCGCCGTATTCACCTTTCAAAACCCCAGCAGTTTCTTTGCTGATGGTTTTGTAACGCTCACCTTGCATGACGTTTAATACTGCTTGAGTACCAACGATCTGAGAAGTTGGTGTCACTAATGGAATAAAGCCTAAATCGCTACGTACTCTTGGGATTTCCAACAATACTTCGTCAAATTTATCAGCCGCGCCCTGCTCTCTGAGCTGACTTTCCATATTGGTCAACATACCGCCAGGCACTTGCGAGACCAAAATACGACCATCAACACCTTTTAAACTGCCTTCAAATTGCGCGTATTTTTTACGTACATCACGGAAATAAGCCGCGATTTTTTCCAACTTAACCAAATCTAAACCAGTGTCATTAGGTTGACCTTGGAAGCTGGCAACGATAGTTTCAGTTGGACTATGACCATAAGTCATACTTAAAGAAGAAATAGCGGTATCAGCGTTATCTAAACCGGCTTCAACGGCTTTGATATAAGTACCAACACTTAGACCAGTAGTTGCGTGGCATTGCATGTGAATAGGAATAGAAACCGCTTTTTTTAGCTTACTGACTAATTCGTAAGCATCATAAGGCGTTAAAAGACCGGCCATATCTTTGATACAGATCGAATGTGCGCCTAAGTCTTCAATAATACGACCTTGTTCTACCCATTTAGCAATGGTGTGCACAGGGCTGGTGGTATAAGAAATTGTGCCCTGCGCATGAGCATCGGTATTTAACACCGCTTTAATAGCCCGTTCGATGTTACGCATATCGTTCATTGCATCGAAAATACGAAAAACATCGATACCGTTAACAGCACAACGTTCTACGAATTTATCAACCACATCATCCGCATAATGGCGATAACCTAAAATATTTTGGCCACGAAACAACATTTGCTGTGGCGTATTCGGCATGGCTTTTTTGAGTAAACGCAAACGCTCCCATGGATCTTCACCTAAGTAGCGAATACAGGCATCAAATGTAGCACCACCCCAGGATTCAATTGACCAATAACCGATTTCGTCAAGTTGCTGACAAATTGGCAACATATCTTCAATACGTAAACGGGTTGCCAAGATTGATTGATGAGCGTCGCGTAGTACGACTTCTGTTATTCCTAAAGGTTTTTTTACCTTTGCCACGTTTGTTTCTCCTAATGACTCTTTTGGGTCTGCTAGTTATACCTTGTGGGTGTGTTCGATGCCTTTTTTGATTGGCGGCATTAAAAACTTAATGCTTATGATGTTTTTTGCGGTATTCATGGATTGCGGCAGAAATAGCAGCAATGATACGAGGGTCTTCACCATTTTGACTAAGCACCGGCGTTTCTGGAAAAAAACGCTGGATCACTGATGCCATGCCGTTAATAACGACTACCAACATTGCCAAAAAGGTAAAAACGATGCCCATTCCAATTAGCATCAATTCAATTCCTGAAGACAGCAGTTCGTTCATGATATGACCGTAAAATATAAGACAGTAGGCATTATCCCCAAAACCCCGTCATTAAACAATGTTACAGATTTATAAATTGGCCTGAAAAACAACTTATAAGTACTAAGTTAAGGCTATACAAGCGTTTTATTTTAGCGAGTCCAAAGCAGTCAAAACCTCAGCAATATGGGTTTTCACCTGAACCTTGCGCCATTCTTTGATTAAAACACCCTGCTCATCAATCAAGAAAGTGCTGCGCTCTATGCCTCTTACTTGCTTGCCGTACATGTTTTTCATTTTGATGACATCAAACAACTCACACAACGCTTCATCTTGATCTGCCAATAAATCAAACGGAAAAGCCTGTTTGCATTTAAAGCCTTCATGAACTTTAACGCTATCACGCGACACGCCAAAAATCACAGTATTCAGCTGTTGGAACTGTTGGTGATTATCTCTAAATGCTTGACCCTCTTGGGTACAACCTGGTGTATTGTCTTTAGGATAAAAGTAGATCAGCACTTTTTGACCTTGATAGTCACTTAAGTTAACCGTTTTATCGCCGGTTGCTGCCGCTTGAAAATTAGGAACGATCTCGCCAATATTGATAGCCATAATAATTACCGCTTGATAGGTTCAAGAATAGCGTCGATATTTAAATCGTCGCAAAAATCCAAAAATTCTTCACGTAAAGACAATATGTGGACATTAGCCGGTACCAGCAAAACAAATTTGCTGGAGAAAACGCTGTGATTGAAATACGGCGCTTGATGGCGACTCGCGGTAATTTCTTCTATAAAAACACCACGCTCTTGCAAAAAACTACTAACCGCAAACATTAAATCTTTTTTATCGGCAGAAATGGTTTCCAATAAATAAGGAACGCCCTCTTTAACCTGCAACTCGTCTTCCGGCCGTAAAAAACTAATTTCAAGACCTAAACGAGTAGCGATTAATTCTAAAAGACCTTCAAGCTTAGCGATCTGATTCCAATTGCCATCGACTAATAAATACAACCAACTAATGTCAGACAATCCAGAACTACGTAATTCCAATACATCACAGTGACAGGCGCTTAATGTCGCTAACATTTCAGGAATCAATCCCTGTGTTTTATTACCTAAAACAGTGATAGCAAGTTTCATTAAGTTGGCCTATTTGCTTATTTATGAAGAATATCAACAATACCAGCATGATCATCAAAACAAACAGTCACTTTATTTAAAGCCCTAGCTTCGATTAACTGCTCTTGATCGACTTTAAAACTAGCACATAATTGTTCATCATTTACGGTGGGAAGTTGTTTTGATGATTTACCCGCATGCAACCAAGACAAACACAAGGACCAAACTGCCCAAGCAATCGCAATCACTAAAATAATTTCAACGTACAATTCCAATAACTCTAGCAAAGTCTTATAGCCACCAAACCAGCGAATTTCGTCCGATAAACTTTTAACACCAAGCAACCAACCGCCTAAAGTAAATAGTGGCAACAAAAAATACAGCCACAGCAACCAGCTGACTACCGACAAAAACCAAGATGCACACTTTTGGCGAAAACTTTGTAAGTGCGGCTGATTAATAATGATTTCTTTCATTTTTGTCTTAAACCTCTATCCAAGGTGACCCAAACCGCACGTTGTCCACGCTTCTTACGCAAGGCTTTGAAAAAACCATGAATGGTTGTCCCTACATTGATCATCCAATAAACAATCGGATACCAAATCATCCAATAATAATGTTTAGCTGAACCACCACTGCGCTTTTCATAGCTGGAATCAATCGCCAAACTGACCGCAAATTGAATTAAACAAGTCACGCACAACAACATGCTAGTCCAGCGTGGTGATAAATCTTCTAAAGCTTCTTGTGGTT
>CAIZCB010000042.1 GCA_903931355.1 uncultured Pseudomonadota bacterium | reverse complement strand
TGCACCAGCATCTCGGCGGCTTGTAACGATGCACCGAGTAAACCGGAATTAACCCGCACCGTTAATTGTTGCGGCTGACCGGATTGAGGTAAATCGAATAACAAACGCTCGCCTTGCGTCTTGCTGTTATAAATTTGACTCAAGGACGCTGGTTTTAAAGGCATGTCAAAGCTTTCCATGCCGCCAATTTTAACTTTAGCGCCTGCATTTAAAGCCACGGAAACACTGGCTTCTGTGCCGGTTTCAGCACTCAGTAAGCGCAGTGGAATGATTTTTTCGCCTTTAGCCGCCAGCTCGGTTTGTTGTGTCAAGCCTCCGTTTTGTAATTGCAAGGCTTCCGACAATTGAATCTCGGCGTTGATTTTGACCGCTTGATTTAGCTGATTAGTCAATTTCAAAGCTAATTCAACTTCATCGCCATGCCGTAAAAATTGAGCGCCCAACAAATCAAGATTGACGTCAGTGGCGGTGCGGAATTGTCCGGTATTTTCACCCATGCGCCCTTCTTTATCGCTGGCAACCACAGTCACTTGCCATTCAGTGACATTCGCTGGCATATCGACATTAACCGTTGCCAGGCCATTGGCGTCGGTCACCACATGCGGAAACCAACCGGCAGTATCACGCATGGCTTTTTTAGCCAGCTTGCTCTGACTTTTTAAGGCGCTCAAAGCAAAATTAGGTTTGCGTAATAAATCAGCATAGCCATAGCCTTGTAATTCATCAGAATAAAAAGTGGCTAGATTGTTACGTTGCAAAGGGTAGAAAAAATCAAACACATTAGGACGAAACTCGGCCTGTACCGCATAAACCGAACGATCAACAATCGCTACCGCCAATTCAGT
The DNA here is from genome assembly GCA_903931355.1 of uncultured Pseudomonadota bacterium. Classification (GTDB taxonomy): domain Bacteria; phylum Pseudomonadota; class Gammaproteobacteria; order Methylococcales; family Methylomonadaceae; genus Methylomonas. The sequence goes on along the minus strand of CAIZCB010000042.1, from coordinate 19,081 downwards.
ATTGGCAGCCGGTTTACCATCAGCACGTTTAACTTCGACACTGATTTTGGTGGGTTTTAATGGCTCGGCTTCGGCTTTTTCCGGTTTGATATTAATCATCAAGCGCTTCTGTTTAGGAATAATCCGAAAACCTAGGGTTTGTTCTTTGTATTTACCGCCAGCCACTGGCACGGTCACGGTATGGTAAAAACCAGTGCCGTATTCAGGTTTTGCAGTCACTTCAAACCAACGGCTGCGACCTTGTTGCTGAACCGCGTGACTGTCAAAAATCCGTTCGCCAGCAATAGTTTCCCAAATCGGCCCTGCTTCCTGTTTGCCCCAAGCTTTAGGTAATAAGGCAAAGATTTTGGCTTGTTCGCCGGGGCTGAGAATAGTGGTTGGGGTGTATAACTCCAGTTCTGGATTATCAGCCACCGCTTCACCGCCATTACCAGCGACAATTAAAGTGGCTGCTTGCGATTGCGCGGGATGCGATAAGCCATGGCCTTGCAAGGTTTCCAATTTAGCAATCGCTGTCAATCGGCCATAGTTTTGCAAGGCCGGTATCGCTAATTTCTGCTGGCCTTGAGCATCGGTAGCAAACGGCAATTTCACTAAACTGCGTTTATCAGCACCGGGCTGATCAAGACTAATTTCCACTACCCCTTCGGCATTGGCCGCTGGTTTTCCGTCAGCATAATTGGATTGTAAAAATAACTGTAAATCCTGCTCGCCAACTGCGGCGACGGTTTTGTTAAAACGGATTGCTGGCTGGGCTTCGGATAGCGTGGCATAAAGGTTGTCACTCAAAATCGCCATACTACCGTTTTGATCTTGAGCGCGAACCATCAAGGTGTACACCCATTCTTGATTAGGTTTTTCGCCATCACTGCTTGGCACGGTAAATTCAAAATTGCCTTCGCCGTTAGCTTCCAATTGCGCGGCAGTTTCCCAAGGATTACTTAATTCGGCGACATTACGCGCTTCGGTAGAACTAAATAATCGTTGCGGCTGACTCAATGGCGCAGCGGTTTTGACTTGTCCAAAATAGTCATTACCAGCCGATAAAGCCGCGCCAGCATCAGCCACAAACTGTGGCACTTCAAATTTTTTGCGATATAAAAACACTTCAAACTTAACCGCTTGTGGCACGCCACCGCTGTATCGTTTCGCTTGAAACTTTAGTTTAAATGGCTGTCCGGCTTGTACTTGTTGGCTATGTTCTAACCATTCCAGATAGAAACTCGGTTTGACATAATCACGCACCCGAAATTCACCGGCATAAGGTTTGTGGTCAATTTCTGCCAACAATTGATAAAGCCCAGGTGTTTGCGCATCATCCAATGTAAAACGACCGGAAAACGAACCAAAATCGGTCAGCGTGACGGTATCCTCTAAGTCGGTACTTTCACCTTTGCTGGTTAACAGTGAAACGCTAGTTTCGCGTGATTGAAAAGCGGGGATTTTTAATTGGCCATGATCGGATGTTCTAACGATACCTTTGTAATTAAAGGTTTCACCGGGTTTGAATATCGGTCTATCGGTCATCACAAATACCGACTGATCTTTGGCTTGCGCGGGTAAAAAATCGGTCAAGGTTAATACTGTATAAGGCGGCTCATCAGCTTTTGCGCTCGGCGTTTCGACTCTGACCAATAATTTTCCATCTAACACACCTTCAGGGTTGTTGAATCGTAATTCACCCAGCGCGTCAGTAACACCCGCTAAAGCTTGCCAAACGCCTCGACCATCACGATAACTGACTTTAGCGCCAGCCACAGCTTGTAAATCGCGGTTCATGACTCGAACCAACAATTGCTCGCTGGATTGTTTGACTTGCACCGATAAATGACTGACTTGAATCAGACATTGCGCCTCAGTTTTACCCTGTACTGCTTGTACTAAATAAATGCCATCAGGCAGTTGTTCCAAATTGATTTGCCGAGTTTTATAGCGTGAATCACTCCACGAATCCTGCTGGAACCACCAAGCTAAATCTTGGGTGTTTTCGCCATTGTGTTGTAAATCCAGATAATTTTCTTTGATCACCTGAAAACCAGCGGGCGCCGCAATCAGTAATTGCTGTGGCACGCTAACTAAGGGTTTATCGCTAAGACTGATAATCGCGTGATTAAAACTGCTGTCTTTTAAAGCATTACGAAAATCCGGTTTGAATACATCACGGATTAGCTGCAACGGCGATTGGGCTTTATTCAAGCCTTTTGCAAAATAATAGCCGGGGTTTAATTCGCTGACCGCCGGCTCATAGCTGCGGCTGATATTAAATTGGCCATCGAGAAACTTATCCAAATCCTTGGCTTTTAACACCCGTATCATCATCGGCTGATCGGTCACCGTGTAATCAAGGCGGATAGTCACAGGCTCACTGTCGGTAAAACTGTGCTCAGCGGTTAAGTAAAACGGACTACCAGCATAAGTAGCGGTAAAAAATCCGCATAACATCAATAAGACCGTTAATTGAAGCGATTGGATTCTACTCATTGACTCAACTCCTGTTGAATCGCGCGACCTTCCAAACGGACTGGATTAGCATCAGCTCGCCCTGCATAGCTAAAAATCGGCAAGTCATTAAATAAGCTATTGGCTTGTTTACGCATATTGTCTTTGGCTTTTAGATAATCATTCTGCCAATGCGGAATCTGTTTTTGGTTGCGTTCAAGACTGTCATCAGCGCTATCTATAGCACCGCCAGCCATAAACAATTCCTGCATCGCGACACCTGGATTAACAAACGCCATTAATTGTGATGCCAAAAAGCGTGATTTTTCACTGCCTTTTTGCCAATCTAAGGGACTCAAAGACTGATGAGCACAAGCATCTTTGATACGACTCAACAAACTTTGTGAGCTGGCAATTAAAAACAAACTGCCACCAGCACATTCGGCACTGTAGCCGCTATTTTTGACATATTGTTGATAAGCGGCGCTTGCTTTAGGGTTGGTTGGATTAGCAATCACGATGCCGATTGCACCGGTTGGACTGGTTTTTTCAAAATCCCAAATCAAAGCTAAACCCGCTGGCTCAGTCTGATTGCTGATTGCCTGAGGGCCTTCAACAGCAAAGTTCTGCCAATCTTCCACCGCTAAAGTCGGGGATATTTGAAAACTGGTCGCCAACGCGGCAAAAGCATCATGGGGAATACTGGCTAAAACCCCTTCAAAGATTTTGTCATGCAAAGGCAATTGCCAAGGCCCCGACGGTAAATTAATCACGCCTAGTTGCTGGTCGTTGAGGGCAAAATCTATCCGTGGATTCCAAGTCGGTTGACCAGCTAAAACCGGCACTAAATTATCGACAAAGGCTTCAGCGCGAACGATTAAACTCAATGGCGCTTCAGAATCGATTGGGGTTGGTTTCAAGCTTTCCAAAACATTCAGCAAGGCTTCCAAACTTTGTGCCAGATAAATACGCTGTTGGTATTCGGTCATGTAAATCTGTTGTAAACCAACTCGCACTTGCACGATAGGTTCTGGTAATTTGTTGACTTTATAGGCATTGGTAGCCAACAGGCCCATCATGGCGGGTAATGCTTGCTCAATAAAATCACTGCGACTGCGCTGGTAAGTTAACACCCAGCCGCGTTCAGCATGAACCATGTCGTAATGTAATTGGGCATTAGCGGCAATCGCATCGCGCAGTAAATGCGCTAAAAACTCACCTTGGATACCATCCAGTTTCAACTGTTCGGCTTTGATTTTTAAGCTTTGTGCAAAACCAAAAAACAGCCCCTGTATAAAACGGTTTTCGACTAAGTTTTTAACTTTTGCCGATTGATCCCACCAAGTCAAAAATTGTTGGCCTTGGTTAAAAGCTAGGGTCAAGGCAATCGGATGAGCCTTAACATACCAAACCGCTTGGTTCGGACATTCGGCTGGACGACTGACATCGCTTGAGGCAAAACTACGCTCAGCGCTGTCACCACCGACTAACAGCGAACATTGCTCATTACTGTTTATGGTTTGCTGATCATTTGAGCCAATGATGGAGTCTGTGGCATCTAACGGCTGTTGGTTTATATCCAGCAATTTCACCGTTAAATTCAAAATCGGTAAATCGGCTTTTAAAACACTGGCTAACGAGGAGCGGGTTAAATATTGATAGCCGAAAAAACCAGCGGCGGCAGTGGTTAAGGTGGCGATTAGGCCAAGACTGATTAGGCGTTTTGAGGTTGCACGCGGTTCCATTCATACACTCCAAGAAAAAAAGGATTTTCAGCTCGCGGTATCCAAACCGCATCAGGGGACTCAAGTAATTGGCTTACATTAACCACTCTGACTTGGGCATCAGCGCCTTGTGCGCCATTGTGATAAACCACCAGATTATCGGGATGTCCGGCAGCGAAAATCATCAGGTGATAAGGCTCATCGTGATCCAATGGTTTTTGATAAACCAATAAATCGCCAGAACGCGCTTGAGCTAATTCGCGGGATTTAAGACGAAAGTTATGACCGATTAGGGTTTCTGCATCGGCAAAATAACCGTATTGCGGTTTATTGCTATCGGCATGGGTTTGCCAAATTTGCGGATAGCTGGGAAACAGGTTTCGGGCATGATCGGATAGCGGTGGCAAATTTAGTTTGCTGGGAATACCTAATTTAGATGTGCGAGCCGCATCGCGCGGTTCCAAAGCAGTGCGATAGGCAAAGCGCACTAAACCGGCACAATCACGCTGTTTGGGTTCCCATAATGGGCTGGGTTTATGGGCTTGTAATAAAGCAATATTAGTTACCGTTTGCCGCAAAGCGCTTTCGTCAGCTGGCAATAAATAACTTAGCTCAGAGTTATTTTCACCTTCACGCGGCGGCTCGTGCTTTATATATTCACGAACTTCATTCGGCATATCGCGTTCTGCATCTTGGCTGGGAACATAAATTTTCGCTGGCTGGCGATTGCCTTGAATCACCACATAAGCCAAAGTCTGAGTTTCACCCGGTCTTGCTAATGGCTTTTGTACTCGCCGATGCGATTCGGTTGGCAAGCCTTCATCGAGAATAATGTCCAAATTCGCCAAAGTATGTTGCAGCGCTCCGCCCGGCCAATAATTGGCATCAATCCTAAACACGCCAATCGGCGGCGCAGGATGGACATATAAATAAGGCCCGTAACCGGCTTGATCAAAACTTTCGCCATCGGAATTTAAGAAAAAGATGCCGCCTGAACTGGAGTTGGTATCCGCCCAATAAACATGGCTGTTATCGGGCTCGTAAATGTGTAAATCGGTATAGACCGAATTGGTATCGCTGGTGAGCACTACTTTGAAAGGAATAGGCGAAATTACGGCATCAACCGTGGTTGATGCTTTAGCTTTACCGGCACTATTCGCGCATTCAGCAATAATGCTGTTTTTGCCCTTGGCCGCCGGAAAAGCGCGGGAAAAACTGCCGTTATTATTTTGAGCGTAATAACGCACCCCATTGATATTAATCACAATCGGATTAGCTTGTGGGTCTGAGCAACTACCCGCTACTTGAAGCTGCATGGCGCTAGTCCATCCACCAGCCGGTTTACTTAAGCTAATCGTCGGTGCTGTGGCAGGGGATTTGGAAGGTATGGATTGCTGACCGCGACGGGCCAATACATCTGGATCGTTACTGGGTGTGGCCAATGCCGTCTGCCCAGCTAACAATAGAAATAAACTTACAGTTTTCAATATACGCATCGCCCATCCTTTGTTGGCTTGAAAATCCAATCTGGCTATTTTTGAGAGGCGCGGATACTAGCATAAGCAGGTAAAAGGGATTAAATAAAAACCATAATTATCAATTATTTACACTTAAAATAACAAAATGTAATTACTTAACTGATGTTACGCAGACGCTGTGCTTTTTAACGCAAAATGATGTGATTGCCTTTGGAAACGTATTCTTTGAAATGGCTGATCCACTTTTGTTTTGTCATCCCGTTAGGGATCGCTTAACTCTAATCAGATTGGATAACTTTGAAAGCTAAGGGGTTCCTACGGAATGACAAAATCAAAGGTAAAGGGATTAAATTAAGGCCTGTGGTTTTTTTAAGTTATGCAGCAGTAAAATTTAATACCTTGCACTATCAGCTATTAGTCCTGCGTAACATCAGTTACTTAATAAAGTTTGGTTTCAAAAAACTATCAGGCATAAAAAAAGGGCTTAAAAAGCCCTTTTTTGTTGAGCGTTTAAAACCGCTTATTTAACGCTTTCAGCAATTTTATTAAACGCATCAACACGTTGTTTACCCATGCTAACCAAATCCATACCGTTTTCGATCAACATTGATACCAAACCTGGTGTGTTGTAAACGATTTTACCCAAGTAAGCGACTACTGGCACAGCAATGATGGCGCCAAACAAAGTACCAATGCCCAAGCTGCCTAGCAATTTGCTAACCAATACCACAACATCCAGCGGCAACAGAATCAAGGTGCAGAAATAAACCAAGACGATAAAGGTAAATAAAACAAATACGACAAACTGAAACAGTCTGACCAATGCAAGATTAAGGTTTTTCATGATTTATTGTTCTCGAGTAGATGAAGTAGTCTTTTGCAGAAATCAATCGGCTTGATTTACGTGGTTTACAGCCGTTAAGTAGCGGCATTATAAAATAAAAGCCTTGTGCTTTCTCGATTTTTTGCCTTTATGCAAAGCTCAATCACTCAGCTACTCTTCAGTTTGTTGGCTTATTTCAAGCAATTTTGATTTTTTGATGAACAATCGATGCAATACCATCCCCGCCACAAATCCACCCAAATGCGCCCACCAAGCCGAGCCGATACTAGCGCCCATCAAGGCGGCTGTAGTGACTTCTTGTAATTGCATAATCACCCACAAGCCTAAAAAGGCGATGGCCGGAATTTCAAAGAAAAACGGGAAAAACAAAATCGGCACCAAAATCACCACACGCGCATAAGGAAAACGGAAAAAATACGCTCCCAACACACCAGCAATCGCCCCTGATGCCCCGACCACCGGCACCACCAGATTTTGTGCGAAATACCATTGCGCGTAACTAGCCATCACCCCACACAACAGATAAAACACCGTAAACCGCCAATGCCCCATCAAATCTTCGACATTATCGGCAAAAATCCACAGAAACATCATATTGACGACAATATGCGCCCAGCCACCATGCAAAAACAAATTGGTCAGCATTGACAGATGATAATCCGGCGGCAAGCCAAAATGCTGTGACCAAACCGGATTGGTGTAACGAATCGGCACCATGCCGTAGAGATAAAGAAAGCGCTGTAACAAATAATCCGGCAAAAACAACATCACCGCAAACACGATGATACAAATGGCCATAATCGTCCAAGTCACGTAAGGCTTGGTATTGCAGGGGATGGAATCTCTAATCGGGATCATGTTTAGCGTCCAATTCGTTACTTATACAAAGCTAACGGTGGTCGCCAAACACGACCTACCGCTCATTCCAAATCTTTTCCAATCGTTGCACCGAAACCGGATAAGGGGTTTTTAGCTGCTGAGCAAATAAAGATACCCGCAGTTCTTCAAGCTGCCAGCGGAATAAATCCCGTTCAGGCTGTGGGATTTGGGTTTTCAGCTGCTTTTCCACCGATAGCCAGTAATGCTTGCTTAAACGGTACAAACCTTGCACATCACCGTTATCAGGCTTTTGCTTTTCCAATCTAAAAACAATCGCCTTTAAATAACGACTAATCGCCGAGATTTGCGACATGGGCGTATAGCGAACAAAACCACTGTACAGCAATAAAGCCAACTGTTGCTCAACATCTTGGCGTAAAACTGGCGCAATGGCTGGTTGTTTCAGCCTCAATCTAAGCTGTTGATAGTCTGCCATGATTTCCGCTAATTGCTTACCGAGCTGATTAGCGACTGTCACCAAGTTTGATTTTTTAGCCGCCAGTTGTGCTTCAAATTGCGCTTGATTACGAATCGTCTGGCCTTCGACAAACACGCTGCTGAAAATCGCAAATAAATAATCGGCTTTAAAATCTCCACCGACTCGCTCAGCCAACAATGGATGTTTCGCCAGTTGGTTATAAGCCAACTGCAAGGCCGGACTAACGCCGCTATTTTTCGAAATATATTGAGCATCTTTACGGCATTGCAGCTGATACAACTTGCTTAAACCATCAAAATGCGCCAAATCGGCTTTGTATTGGGTTTCGATAATCCGCACCCCAATCGTTTCGCCTTCATCAATAATCGCCGGATAACCAATAAAACTTTGGCCTTTTTGCATGAACTGCCAAGTATCCGGCAAATCATCAAACGCCCAAGCAATACAGCCGGTGTGATTAATTTCTTCTTGCGCCAGCTTGTCAAAGGTTTGACCGGCTTGGCTGGTGTGATCGGCCTGTAATTTAGCTAAATTTCGCCCATAACCTAACGCCTTGCCATTTTCATCGACAACGCGGAAATTGATTTTTAAATGATCCGGCAAAGTGTCGGGCTGCCATTCATTGAGCGGAATCGATTCGCCAGTTAATTTACGCAAGCGTCCACTCAGCCATTCATACAAAGAGCCTTTAAAATCCGGTTCGATTTCCAGACATTGTTTAACCGTCTGCGGCACAGGCACAAAATGTTTACGCAGATGCTTAGGCAAGGTTTTAATCAAGGCCACCAGCTTTTCTTCCAACATCCCCGGCACTAACCAATCAAATGGCATCGCGCGAATTTGATTAAGCTGATGCACCGGCACAATCGCCGTCACCCCGTCTTCGTCGTGCCCGGGTTCAAAGCGATAATGCAGTTCAATCGTTAAATCGCCAACTTTTTTGCTATCAGGAAAATCCCAATCGCTAATCTGGCCTTCTTCGTGGCGAGTTAAATCTTCTTTGGTTAAAAACAGAATCTTCGGATCTTCGCGCTCGACTTGCTTACGCCATTTATCCAAAGTAATGCCGTTGACCACCTCAGCGGGCAGTTTTTTATCGTAAAACTGATACAGCCATTGCTCATCTTCGACCAAATCAACCCGACGCCCTTTGTGCTGGATATAGCCGACTTCTTCCAGCAATTTTTCATTGGCCTTAAAGAACGGCGCATTGCTGTGGTAATCCTGATTGACCAAGCCATGACCAATAAACAGCTCACGCGCCGCTTTCGCATCGACATTTTCATAAGGCACTTTGCGCTTGGCTTGCAAGGTCAAACCGTACAATAAAGTTCGCTCAAACACCCCGCTGCGGCCAGCATTTTTCTCCCAATGCGGGTCGTAATAGTTGCGCTTAACCAAATGCTGGGCGCAAGCTTCTATCCATTGCGGCTCAATTTTCGCCACTGTCCGCGCATAAACTTTGCTAGTTTCGACTTGCTCGGCGGCCATAATCCATTTTGGTCTGACTTTATGCTGACCGGAACCGGGGAAAATAAAGAACTTTAAGCCGCGCGCGCCAAGGTATTCATATTGCTCATGGCGAAAACCGATATTCGATAACAAACCTGGCAATAAAGCGCAGTGAATTTGCTCATAATTGGCCGGATTGCCGTTTAATTTCAGCTTTAAATCACCTTTAGCCACTTGCATGATTTGCGCATGAATATCGTGCCATTCGCGCATTCGAATGTAGGACAGGAAATTTTCTTGGCAGTATTTTCGCAACTTACTGTTAGATAAATGCTTTTTCTGTTCTTCAAAGCTATTCCAAACATTCAGCAAGCTTAAAAAGTCTGAATCTTCGGCTTTAAATTGGGCGTGTTTCGCCTCGGCTTGCGGCATTTTATCGGCCGGTTTTTCGCGCGGATCTTGAATGCTTAACGCCGAAACAATAATCGACACTTCATGCAAGCTATTCAATTCAGAAGCGGCTAACAACATCCGCGCCAACTTGGGGTCGGTAGGAATTTTAGCCAGCTGTTTGCCAGTGTCGGTCAGTTGCCCCTGTTTATCCAAAGCATCGACTTCAAACAAAGCATTTTTGCCATCGCGAATCATCTTGTCTTCGGGCGGCTCGACAAACGGGAAATCTTCGATGTCGCCCAACTTCAAGGCCGCCATCTGCAAAATCACCGACGATAAATTAGTCCGCAGAATTTCCGGTTCGGTAAATTCAGGCCGCGCTAAATAATCTTCTTTGGAATACAAGCGGATGCAAATCCCTTCGGCAACCCGTCCACAGCGCCCTGCCCTTTGGTTAGCACTGGCTTGGGAAATCCGCTCAATCGGCAAACGCTGGATTTTACTTTTGTGACTGTAGCGACTGATACGGGCATGACCGGAATCAATCACACAACGAATCCCCGGCACCGTCAGCGAAGTTTCAGCGACGTTGGTTGCTAAAACAATCCGCGGCTTGTTGCCAGTCGGTTTAAACACCCGCTCTTGCTCAGCCACGCTGAGTTTGGAATACAACGGCAATACCTCGTAACGACCGTTATGCACCGATTTACGCAAGGATTCGGTGGTTTCGCGGATTTCGTGTTCACCGCTAAGGAAAATCAGAATATCGCCGCGCAAATCCCGATACAGCTCGTCAACCGCATCCAAAATCGCTTGCTGCAAATCAGCATCGGTTTCATCGTCTTCTTCGATTAAATCAATCGGTCGATAGCGAACATCGACGGGATAAGTTCGACCAGAGACATTCACAATCGGCGCATTACCAAAGTGATTGGCAAAGCGTTCGGGGTCGATGGTGGCAGAAGTGATGATGAGTTTTAAATCAGGCCGTTTCGGCAATAGCCAGCGCAAATAGCCAAGCAAAAAATCGATATTAAGACTGCGCTCGTGCGCCTCGTCGATAATTAAAGTGTCGTATTGATTGAGATAAGGATCGTTTTGCGACTCGGCCAGCAAAATCCCGTCAGTCATCAATTTAACTAGAGATTGCGGATGAGTTTGATCGTGGAAACGGACTTTATAGCCTACCGCTTGACCGATAGACTGCCCTAATTCCTCAGCAATCCGATCCGCCACCGTCCGCGCCGCAATTCGCCGTGGCTGAGTATGACCGATTAAACCTTTAACCCCGCGCCCCAATTCCAGACAGATTTTCGGCAACTGAGTGGTTTTACCGGAACCAGTTTCACCGCAAACGATAGTGACTTGATGCTGTTGAATCAGCGCGGCAATATCGTCCTTTTTCGCTGTTACTGGCAAATCAGGATAATTAATCACCGGCACAGTCGCCCGCCGCTGATTGCACTTGCTGATTGAGCGATCAATCTTCGCCGCTAATTGCGCTAAGGCTTGAGCAATATCTTTACCTTTGCTCAGTTCTGAACGTAACCGATCTAACTGCCGCTTAAAACCATGCCGATCAACAGCCATACAAGCATTAAGATTTTTGAGCTGTTGTTTCAATATTTCGTGTGCAGACATATGGACTAAATGTGGATCCAAAAATAGAGTTTACTAGGATATTAGTAAAGATATTTACCATCAAAAACAATGTTAAATGAAGCCCAAAAAACCTATATAAACAAGATTTAACATTATTTAACTTTTTTATTTTAAGTTTTTAGTTATAATTTAAGTTCAACATATTTAACATTGACATGGATCTATTTATGCTAAAAATCAAACTATTTTTTTTATTATGTTTGTTTACCATCACAGGTTGTGAAACGGTACACTATAACTACAAAGCTCCTGCAACTGACTCAGGCAGAATGTGCGTTACTCAGTGTTCAGCAATCAAAGAGTCTTGCATGACCAACCAAATTCAAAGCTCAAACAGAGAATCCGAAGCCTGTGAACGTAATAGCGATTTACACCTTATAAGTTGTTTAAGTACCGCTAAAACCGATAAAGAAAAACAAAAATGCGAGGATAAACAATCATATTGCGGTTCGTATGTTGATGACGAACCTTGCGAACAAAAATACCGTGAATGCTTCACTAATTGCGGCGGCACAATTAATCAATATATTGAATAAATTAACGGGGTTATCGCCAAAGCACTTGAGTAATTATACTTGCCCAAGTGCTTTTGATAATTTACCCCAGACTCAAATTTCTATACCCACCGTTGTAATACAACAAAGGCTCACCACTGCGACAAACCACATTTTGCACTTCGCCGATCACGATCCAATGGCTTCCGGCTTGGACTTGTTGCACCACTTTACATTCCAAACTGGCTAAGGCTTCGGTCAATAAGGGTGCACCGTTTTCGCCAGCTTGCCAAGCAACACTAGCAAAGCGTTCTTCTTGAGAAGCACCGCCAGCAAATTGGTTGGAAACTGCTTGTTGTTCGCTGCTTAAAATATTGACGGCAAATTGTTGCTGTTCCAAAACCACAGCACCGGTGTCAGTCGCTTGATTTAAACAGACCAAAATTTGTGGCGGTTCTGCTGACACGCTGCTAAATGAAGTGGCGGTCATGCCTTTTAAACCGTGTTCTGGCGATTGGGCAGTAACCACTGTCACGCCGCTGGCCCAAAGTTTTAGGGCGTTTTTAAATTGATTTGCATCGACACTCATAGATTACTCTTTGATAAAAAGTGGGGAATTAGCCTTAAGGCTGTCGAGGGTGAAATTTGATCAATGCCAAGCGCTCAGGCTTGGCTTTTGAGTAATTTCTTTAAATCGTAGTGATAAATAAAACCTGGCAAGGCAAATACCACGAATAGACATAGGGTAGCGACATAAAACTCCCATTGCTGACTGTAATTGCCGCCGGTGATTTTATATTCCAAAGCCATTGCCAATAAGCCAGTTAAAAGGTAGTAAACCAGCCATTCCAGCCAGCGCCAAGCGGCGGTTTTATTGCGTTGAATCAAGCATAAAAACCGCTCGCTAAGCCACGGCAGATTGGCGGCGATAAAGGCTATCGCCAATAAGCCGCCATAAACGCCGCCGGATACCATTAGTTTTTAGGACGCATATGTGGGAACAACAACACGTCGCGGATGCTCGGTGCATTGGTAAACAGCATCACTAAACGGTCGATACCGATGCCCTCACCTGCAGTTGGCGGCATACCGTGTTCCAAAGCTGTGATGTAATCAGCATCAAAGTGCATGGCTTCGTTATCGCCAGCTTCTTTTTCTTCAACTTGTTTTTGGAAGCGTTCGGCTTGGTCTTCGGCGTCGTTTAACTCGGTGAAGCCGTTGGCGATTTCGCGACCGCCGACGAAAAACTCAAAACGGTCGGTGACGTGCGGATCGTTGTCGTTACGACGCGCTAATGGTGACACTTCAACCGGATAAGCGGTGATAAAGGTTGGATTCATCAAGCGATGTTCAACGGTTTTTTCGAAAATCTCGATTTGGACTTTGCCTAAACCGTAGCTGTCTTTGACCGGAATTTTTAAACTTTCCGCAACTTTTACCGCTGCTTCGCGAGTTTGCAAATCGGCTAAAGTTAAATCAGGGTTGAAATGCAGAATCGATTCCAACACGGTCATCCGCACAAAAGGTTTGCCAAAATCGTATTGGTCGCCTTGGTATTCAATCACGCTGCTGCCAACCACATCTTCGGCAATACCTTTCAGCATCGCTTCGGTTAAGTCCATCAATTCACCGTATTCAGCGTAAGCTTGGTAGAACTCCAGCATGGTGAATTCAGGGTTGTGGCGAGTTGATAAACCTTCGTTGCGGAAGTTGCGGTTAATTTCAAATACCCGTTCAAAACCACCGACTACTAAGCGTTTTAGATACAGTTCTGGGGCGATACGCAGGTAAAGCTCCATGTCTAAAGCGTTGTGGAAAGTGGTAAATGGCCGCGCAGTCGCACCGCCGGGGATGACTTGCATCATCGGGGTTTCGACTTCCAAGAATTGGCGTTCGGTTAAAAAGTCGCGGATATACGCGACGATTTTTGAGCGCATCAAAAAGGTTTTGCGGGCGTCATCACTCATGATCAAATCTAAATAACGCTGACGGTATTTGATTTCTTGATCAGCAATGCCGTGGAATTTTTCTGGCAATGGACGTAAGGCTTTGGTCAACAGACGAATATCGTCTAAACGAACGCTAAGCTCACCGACTTTGGTTTTAAACAATGTGCCTTCAGCACCCAAAATATCGCCGATGTCCCATTTTTTGAACTGGTCGTTGTAAACACCTTCCGGCAAATTGTCGCGTGAGACATAAACTTGAATCTGGCCGGACATATCTTGTAAATGGCAGAAACTGGCTTTACCCATCACCCGACGCGTCATCATTCGACCGGCGATTTTGACCCGAATCGGCTCAGCTAATAGCTCTTCTTCGGTTTTTTCGCCGTATTCAGCGAGTAATTCACCAGCCACTACGTTACGACGGAAGTCGGTTGGAAAAGCGATACCTTCTTCGCGCAGAGCGGTTAGTTTTTCGCGGCGTTGTTTAATTTGTTCTTGTTCGTCGTGTTCGAGTTCTGACATGATGGTTTTGGTCAAAAAATAAAATTAGTTAAAAAGTAAATTGGGAGCGTCAAGCCTATGATTTTCTAGCCACCCAAGCCGTTCGTACTGAGCATGTCGAAGTATGAACGGCGGTTGTTGGCAATAACTCGGCTTTTCCGATCATCCTTCGACAAGCTCAGGACGAACGGAAAAGCCTTAATTAACTAGCAAATTGAGAAAATGTCTTATATTTGTACATCTTCAAAAATAAATTTATTCAACATTATTAATCTGAAAAACAAATAGACTACGCAAGATCAATCCAACAGAACTTTCATGCAGCGGCAAGAGGGAGTTCAATCTCTTCAGCTCGCCAAGCGGCAAATCCTAAAGCCTCTGTAATATCGTCTGCTTCTAAGTAAGGATACAACGCCAATATATCTTGACGACTGTGTCCGGAAGCAATCAAGCCAACAATGGTACCAACGGTAACACGCAAACCTCTAATACAAGGTTTACCACCCATCACTACTGGATTAAATGTAATGCGTTGAAAGTGTTTCATAGGGTTCCTCGCTGACGAAAAATTACAAACCGCTCTTCAAACTCGCCTCAATAAACTGATCCAATGCCCCGTCCAAAACCGCTTGAGTATTGCCAGTTTCGACATTGGTGCGTAAATCTTTAATCCGTGACTGGTCTAAAACATAGGAGCGAATCTGGCTGCCCCAGCCGATGTCGGATTTCGAATCTTCGACAGCTTGCTGGCCTTCGTTGCGTTTTAGCATTTCCAATTCATACAACTTGGCTTTTAACTGCTTCATCGCCGTGTCTTTGTTTTTATGTTGCGAGCGGTCGCTTTGGCACTGCACCACAGTATTGGTGGGATTATGAGTAATCCTCACCGCTGATTCGGTTCGGTTAACGTGCTGGCCACCCGCGCCACTGGCACGATAAACGTCGATCCGCAAATCAGCTGGATTAATGTCGATTTCGATGTCATCGTCAATTTCCGGTGACACAAACACCGAAGCAAATGAGGTATGACGGCGATTGCCAGAATCGAAGGGGGATTTACGCACTAAACGATGCACGCCGGTTTCGGTACGCAGCCAACCAAACGCATACGGGCCTTCAAATTTGATAGTGGCACTTTTAATTCCCGCCACGTCGCCAGGTGATTCTTCGATTAACTCGGTTTTAAAGCCTTTGGCTTCGCCCCAACGCAAATACATACGCTCAATAATCGATGCCCAATCTTGCGCTTCAGTACCGCCAGAACCAGATTGAATGTCCAAAAAGGCGTTGTTGGCATCCATTTCGCCGGAGAACATCCGTTGAAACTCTAAACCAGCAACTTTAGCTTCGTATTGTTCAAGATCAGCAGCTACGGTATCGACCGTTTCTTCGTCATCTTCTTCTACCGCCATCACCAACAATTCTTCAGCATCGGCCAAGCCTTGCTCTAAATCGATAATGGTATTGACGACGCCTTCCAACATGGCGCGTTCTTTACCCATTGCTTGCGCTTGTTCTGGCTTGTTCCAGATCGCTGGATCTTCCAGTTCGCGCAACACTTCAATCAAGCGCTCGCTTTTGTTATCAAAATCCAGATAGATTTTTAGCCCCGCGCCGCGTTCGCGCAAATCAGCAATCTTGTTTTTAATCGGGTTAATTTCTTGCATCGATGCCTATCCAACCACAAAACCGGAAACAATCCGGCAGAAAAAAGCTAATAATTATAAACGATTACCGCGCCATCTTGGCTTTATAGTTTTTTAATGACCACGCAATAAATCCTAGGCCAATCAGAATAAACGGCACACTTAACAATTGTCCGGTATTCAGCAACGAACCATTGTCATACATTGCTTGTTCAGTTTTAAAGTATTCCAACACAAATCGAGCAATAAACAACATTGTGAAAAAACTACCAAAAACAAAACCGCTAAGACCTTTATCGGTCGCTTTTTTATAAATCTGGATAGAAATTAGATAAATCAGAAAATAGCTAAATGCCTCATAAAGCTGTACGGGATGACGCGGCAAACTATCGATGCGGGCAAACACCACACCAAAAACCGAATCAGTAGGCGTACCTAAAATTTCGGAGTTAAAGAAATTACCAATCCGAATGCATGCCCCCGCTAAAGCAGTCGGCACAGGCACTCTATCTAATAACCAGATAAAGCTATCGCCAAATTTACGACCATAGAGATACAAAGCTAAAATAATCCCCACAGTAGCCCCGTGACTGGCCAGACCACCTTCCCAAATAGCCAAAATTTTCAGAGGATGGGACAGGTAATAAGCGGGATCATATAACAAGGTATGCCCTAATCTGGCACCGACAATAGTTGCCACCGCCATATACCAAAGCAAAGTATCCAGCTCTTCAATATTTTTGCCTTCGCGTTTATACATCCACTGCATGGTCATAAAACTCAGCGCAAATCCGGTGGCGAACATCAGGCCATACCAACGGATTTTTAAAAAACCGAATTCAATAAAGAGAGGGTCGATATTCCAGATTAGATGTTGCATAAGATGAAATTTATTAAGTTGTTAAATTTTTTGAGATAGCCGACTAATCAACCGCAACCCAAACCCGCCCATCAGCGACTTTTACCGGATAACTTGCAATAGCTTCATAAGCCGGCGCACATTTTACCGCACCGGTTTTCACGCAAAACCGCGCACCATGGCGAGGACAGACAATTTCATCGCCATCTAATTCACCGCTGGCGATTTCAGTACCGTCATGACTGCAAACATCTTCAATCGCGTAAAACTGGCCCGATAAGTTAAACAGCGCCACATCGACACCATCAACATCAACCACAATATGCTCACCTTCGGCTAAAGCTGATTCAGAAATTACATCTATCCATTCGCTCATGACTTACCTCACTTGATATAAACATCGTAGCGCAACAATTTACCTTGATAACTTTCACTCGGCTTGCCCGCAATCGGCTCGGCATAATCAGGACTTTTCACCACCACCCGCTTACCGGTCGCTTGCCAAGCTGCGGCGAATAAATCCTCGCGATCTTCATCATCACCCAAAATATCGCGCAACACGGTCATGGCTTTTTTAGCTAAGGCGGATTTTTTGCGTTTAGCGGGAAACATCGGATCAACATAAATACAATCAGGTGCTTCCGGTAATTGCTGCAATAATTCAATCGCATTGCCGACCAATAATTTCGGCGGCTGTAACTGCCGAGTTTGCACCCAGTCTTTTTGCGCCAAGCGTTGAAAACCGTCTTCAATCAAAGCCGCCATCACCGGTGAGCGTTCGATACATTGCATCTCATAACCCATCCGAAACATCGCCAAGCTGTCTTGCGCCCAGCCTGTTGTAGCATCGACTATGGTTTTGGATTTTTTCCCCACCGCTTGCGCCAGCAAATCTTTTTTGGGCGCCGGATAAGAATGTTGTTCGCCTGGACGGGGATCGACTTCGACGATTAAGCCGCCTTTTTTCAAGGTTTGCCGATCCAGTAGCTTTAAGCAATCATCGCGATAACACAGATAGAAATCTTGCTGGGTGTCCTTGGATAAACTGTGCAGTTCTAACAACGGTACTGCCAAGCGAGCTGCCAAAGTTTCGCTGGCCGCCAATAAACACGGGTCGCTATAAACGACCGCTAAATTGTTAGCAAACTGTGTCACGCAGGAAGTTATTCAGTCGAAATTGATTGCGCTTGATTTTTAAGCGCCGCATCCAAAGTATGCCAAGCCAAAGTCGCACATTTGACGCGAGCTGGATATTCACGAACCCCAGCTAATACCGCTAATTTACCAATTGCTTCCAGCTGAATGTCTTCCGATTTACCGGTCGTCATGTCGTGGAATTGGGTAAATAAGGTTTCCGCTTCGGCCTCGGTTTTGCCTTTGATAATTTCAGTCATCAATGACACAGAAGCAGTCGAAATCGCGCAACCTTGACCTTGAAAACTGGCGTCGTTAATCACACCATCTTCGATTTTCAAAAACAAAGTTAAGCGGTCGCCACATAAAGGATTGAAACCTTCGACCTGACGATTGGCATCGTCCATCACGCGAAAGTTACGGGGATTGCGGTTGTGATCGAATATCACTTCTTGATATAGATCGCGTAAATCATCAAACATTAGCCAAACACCTCTATTAAGGATTTGATGCCTTGCATCAACACATCGATTTCTTGGCGAGTATTGTACATGGCAAACGAGGCGCGCGCTGTGGCAGGCACGCCGTAAAAGTCCATCACCGGCATCGCGCAATGGTGTCCGGCACGAATCGCGATACCTAAACTATCCAGCATGGTGCCAATATCGTGGGGGTGAATTCGATCTAAAGTAAACGACAAAATCCCACCTTTTTCTACGGCTTGGCCAATGATATTTAAACCTTTGATTTGCTCGGCTTGCTCGGTGGCATAGGTCAATAACTCGGCTTCATAAGCGGAAATTGCCGCCATGCCAAATTGATTTAAATAATCAATCGCCGCACCTAAACCAATAATTTCGGCAATCGCCGGTGTGCCGGCTTCAAATTTATGCGGCAAACCGGCGTATTCGGTTTCGGTAAACGTGACTTTGCGAATCATATCGCCACCGCCTTGATACGGCGGCATCGCTTCCAGCAACGCTTGTTTGCCATACAACACGCCAGTGCCCGATGGCCCGTAGAGTTTATGACCGGAAAACACGTAAAAATCACAATCCAAATCTTGAACATCGACCGCCATGTGCGGAATCGCCTGAGCGCCATCCAATAACACTGGAATGTTTTTGCTATGCGCGGCTTCGACAATTTGTTTGGCAGGATTGATAGTACCCAAGGCGTTGGACATAT
>CAIZCB010000041.1 GCA_903931355.1 uncultured Pseudomonadota bacterium | reverse complement strand
CTGAATCTGAAGCATTTTCACTATCGGCTAACCAACGTGCTGAATCACTAGAAGCACCTTTTTTAGATAAGGTATAAACCGAAGCGCCATGAGCGCTGGTGTCATTGAAAGCATCAGCATGAATAGAAACAAATAAATCGGCTTTAGAAGCTCGGGCAATATTGACTCGCTGATGCAATTTCACAAAATAATCACCATTGCGAATCATGACTGCCTTCATGCCAGGCTGCGCATTAACATAACCTTCTAAACGCTTGGCAATTGCAAACACCACATCTTTTTCCTGCGTACCATTAGCACCTTGTGCACCAACATCTTTACCGCCATGCCCCGCATCAATCGCAACCACAATATCGCGACCTCTCGCTTTACTGACTTTTACTGGCTGGGCTTTTTCTACGTTAGCAACGCTATCAACCTTGTTAATAACACTCGGGCTTTTAGTGGCTTTCGCTACGGCAAGGTCTTTAATCGCTAAATCAATTTGTAACTGAGCCCCAGAGCCTTTGTTATTTAATGCTGTTTTAACTTCCGCCCCATTTTTTAACTCAATAACCACTCTTAAATCATTTTGATTACGAGTAGAGCTTCTGACATTAACGAATAACGGATGATTTGAAGGTGGCGGCAATAAAGCTTGTTGTAGATGAGTGTCCTCTAAATCGACCACCAATCGATTTGGATTATTAAGCATGAAGTAACGATGATGAACATTAGCGGACAAATCGAATAACACCCGATCCGCAGATTGATTGGAATAGGTGACCGCCGTCAAAGCCGCGTCTTGCCCCGCATCGACACTAAAAGCAGGCGACATCAATCCTAACAGCCAGACAATGTTTGATATTCGACGCATAATCGACACAATTCCATAATAACAATGTTGTTTAGATTATATCAGTATGTCTTTGTTTTTCCAGAGGTCTTGTAGTTTATTTTTCACTTCTGGCGCTAAGATATTGATTTCAATCACTCTAGCACCAGCTTGAACCGCTATATCGATAGTCACATCAGCATTCGGCAAAAAACCTTCCCCCATTTGCGGCCATTCAATACAACACAAACTCGATTGATTTAAATAGTCATTCATTCCCATCCATTCAAGCTCTTCAGGGTCTTTTAGTCGATACAAATCAAAATGAAAGACATGACGGTCACCTAATCGATACTCTTCCACCAAACTATAAGTTGGACTCCTAACCACACCACCGTGCCCAGCAGCCCGCAACAGCCCTCGTATCAAAGTAGTTTTCCCCGCCCCCAAATCACCTAACAAAAAAACCAAACATTTTTCAGGTAAAACCTGCCAAAGCAACGAACCTAAAAGCTCCGTTTCATCTGAATCTTTGAGAAAAATTTGCAACTTAATCCACCTATTTTTGTAAAAGCCATTTCTTGTTAATCATACATGATTGATTAGACAACTTATCCAAGCCATCAAAGTCAATTAGTTGAAAAAAAGCTTGGCAGAAACAATGTCGCTATGTATAATAAACGAATTGCTGGTGTAGCTCAGTTGGTAGAGCAGCTGATTTGTAATCAGCCGGTCGCGGGTTCGAGTCCCATCACCAGCTCCATTATAATCAAAGGCTTAGGCTTAAAAACCTAGGCCTTTTTTATGTCTGCAATTTTCTAATAATCACGTAATCAGCAGTTGGGGAAAATACGCTTGTTAATAAGCAAAAAGTACATCTCGCCTTTTTGCTCTATCCCTTAGTGAAGTATTAGCGTTTGTAATAATCAACTTATTGCGGACACCCGAATAGGTTGTTTTTTCTGCCATTTTAAGTTCATAGCCATTAGGTGACAGATACCCCAATGTTGAATGCTGGCGACGACTGTTATAAAAGTTAACGATAAGTCAGTCACATCGCGAATAGCCTCATCGTGATTGGCATAATCACGCCACCAGACCCGCTCCATTTGTAAGTTGAGAAAGAAACGCTCCATCACGCTTTCGGGTGTCAACGATTTACCTATACCGGCTTGACCCAGTTGTTCGGCTTCGGCTTGTTTTAACCAACGTCTCACGGCTGTTCCGCCCACCTGCATATCTTGGCAAACTTGGGCAATGCTTAAGCCATTGGCTTGGATCATTTTCACGACTTCTAATTTAAAGGCGCTATCAAATACTTTACGTTTTTGACTCAGCTTACTCAACTGATGCGCCTCCTTACGTCGGCAGCATCCTATAAGCGTTCCAGAATTAGCGCATCGTATCGTGGTATTCGATTCGGTCGGAGGTGGCGTAGATAACGACAGAGTGAAGACAGGGCTCTTGTCGGAAAAACAATAACGATAAAAAGCCCCTCTTGCCCTTGATATAGTTTTTTGAAGCAAGTGGGCTATGGTGGATATCGTCTGGTCCGGGCTTAAAAATCCAGCCGCGTTGCTCGACATCCCGCATGAGTGGGTCGGGCAATAGGCACATGCCAGGGGGCGGCAGTGGCGATGAGTCGTAGGGTACGAACTCACGGGGGTACCATTGTTGCGCACCGCCCCAGTCAAAAGAGAAAATAGACTGTCCCAAACTTTGTTCGTAAATTGCAAGATCGAAGTACCAGTTTCCACCACGAGTGGCGATGTAGATTGGATGCGGGCGATGATTAATGTGGTAATTGATACTGCCTTTAGGAAATTTGAGTTTTTGCAAACGCACATCAAAAATACTCTCAACCTGCTGCCGGGTAACATAGCCCTG
>CAIZCB010000040.1 GCA_903931355.1 uncultured Pseudomonadota bacterium | reverse complement strand
TTCAATATATTTGTTTTCAATAACACCAGCAGAACTGATTTTTGAAAATAGCGTATTAAAATATCGCCGATCAAAATCATCCCCAAAAATAACATTCAAATCACGATAATCATTAAATCGATTAACGACCTGATTAACATCAACTGCAAAATATCGAGCTACTTCAAAAATAAATTGACTTACCAATATCGAATTATCTATTTTTTGTATTGAATACCCAACATTCAAAGCACCCAAGCACTGAGCACCCTCAAATGACTCTTCGCCCCCCACACCTGAAGGATACTTAAATAAAACACTATTAATTATTCCAATATCAAAATCTATATTTAGAATAACTTTCTCACCATTTACCCATGTTAAAGGAATTTCTAACTTATTATCAGCACTATCATCATTACCTGAAACCACAAAATCTAATCTATACCAAGAAGCGCCATCATCTCGACTATCATTTAGATTCAATATTAAGGGGAGATTAAAAACATAACTATCTTCAACAGCAAAATTTTGATCAGCAACTTCATTATCACAATAACTTACGAGCTTATCTTGGAGTTTGCTCTGAGAAAATTTTGCATTAAAAATTGCAAATTCAGCCATCACCTTATTATCAACAGCATAAAACATATACTCAATCAATGCTTTCTGATATTTACCACCAGTAAATAACTTGTTTATGTTTTTTATAGCCATAATTAATTCAACTCATTATTAAAGCAATCAATAAAATACTGTAGCATCACTTAAACCTTTACCTTCTTTGTCTTTAAGCGATAGAGCAGGCGGTTCGGTTAAAGGCCAATCGATACCAATATCGACATCCTTCCAATCAATGCATTGCTCCATTTCTGGCGCATAGTAATCAGTTGTCTTATAAAGAAATTCAGCGGTTTCTGATAAAGTGACAAAACCGTGTGCAAACCCTTCTGGTATCCATAGTTGTTGTTTATTTTCTGCCGATAAAACCGCACTAACCCATTGACCAAAAGTTGGCGAACTTTTGCGAATATCAACCGCGACATCAAATACTTCACCTTGCACTACTCGAACTAACTTACCTTGTGCTTTAGGGGCTAACTGATAATGCAAACCTCTTAATACATTTTTTTGAGATTTTGAATGATTATCTTGAACAAATTGCACATTCAACCCAGTTAATTGATTAAAAATTTGCTGATTGAAGCTTTCATAAAAAAAACCACGTTCATCACCAAATACTTTTGGTTCAAACAAAATAACTTCAGGAATTTCTAAACGGGTTGCTTTCATCAATAAACCTTTTTTTCTGTTAGCAATTGCAATAAATATTGTCCATAGACATTTTTTGCCAACGGTGCAGCTAATTTTTCAACTTGTGCAGCGTCTATCCAACCACTACGAAAAGCAATCTCTTCAGGACAAGATACTTTTAAGCCCTGACGAGTTTCGATGGTTTCTATAAAGTTACTGGCTTCGATTAAGCTTTCATGGGTTCCGGTATCTAACCAAGCATATCCGCGGCCCATGATTTCGACGTTCAGTTGCTGTTGATTTAGATAGATTCGATTGACATCGGTAATTTCAAGTTCACCGCGAGGGGATGGTTTAAGGTTGGCGGCAATATCAATCACTTGATTATCGTAAAAATACAGGCCTGTCACGGCATAATTACTTTTAGGTTGAAGCGGCTTTTCTTCTAAGGTAATTGCTTTGCCCTGCTCATCAAAACTAACTACGCCATAACGCTCTGGATCATGAACATGGTAGGCAAATACAGTGGCACCTTGTTGTTGATTGGAAGCGGTTTTTAATTGTTGCTGAAAGTCATGCCCATAGAAAATATTGTCGCCCAATACCAAGGCGCTAGGATGATTACCCACAAATTCTTTACCAATAATAAAGGCTTGTGCTAGTCCATCTGGACTTGGTTGAACCGCATATTGCAAATTAATTCCCCAATCGCTGCCATCACCGAGTAGGTGTTGAAACAACGGTGTGTCTTGCGGGGTTGAGATAATCAAAATGTCGCGAATACCTGCCAGCATCAAGGTGCTTAACGGGTAATAAATCATCGGTTTATCGTAGATCGGTAATAACTGTTTAGACACTGCCTTAGTGACTGGATACAAACGGGTTCCAGATCCACCTGCGAGGATGATGCCTTTTCGTGAAATGGGTGTACTCATACAAACGTCCTTTTATACAATTTTTGTCGTATCAATTAGATACATCTTCTTTAAGCATGGAATGCTAGCCGTTTTAAGGCCGCTAGCGCCTGACATAAGCCCCATAAATC
>CAIZCB010000039.1 GCA_903931355.1 uncultured Pseudomonadota bacterium | reverse complement strand
TGAACTAATTAGATATAAATGGATGCGACAGTGGGTCTTGTAAAAATTGCTTTGACTTGTAATACAGTGTCAATACAATAAAACTACTTAATTTTTCGCTTATGGGTATCGCTATGGGTCTCGATGCAACCGTCCAGTTTCGTGTGAGCTCTTCTGTTAAAGAAGAGGCTTTTGCTGTTCTTCAAGAAATGGGCGTTAGCCCATCAGTGGCTATGCAATTGTTTTTGCAACAAATCCAAAAAACAAAAACCCTGCCTTTTATCATCACAGCCAGCAGTGGCAATGAGGAAATGGAAGATGGTTATGACGATTGGCTACGGGCAAGACTGGAAAGTACACTACAAAAGCTCCAGTCCGGCGATATGAAACGATACCCCCACAATGAAGCTATGAGCCTTTTGGATGATATGGTCGAGAGCCGAGTAAAATCACGTACTAAATAATTATGCAAATATATTGGTCTGAGTTTGCTTTCGATAGTCTCATAGAAATAATAGCTTGGTACAAAATTGAAGCCGGTGATGAAGTTGCAAAGGCAATAAAAAAACGAATAAATAAGCAAATATCGATTTATAACGAACCGCCTTTAAATCCAAACAGCTTGCATAATTCTGAATTATTACCCGAATATAAAAAGCTGGTTATTAGAAATCTTCCATATATTGCATATTTACATGAAGACTCAAATGGGGATTGGGAAATAGTCGATATTGTGCATACATCCAGAAAACTGCCTAAATGCCCGATACCATGCGCTAAATAAATCATCTTATAGGATCGAATGATGCGCTTCGCTATCGATCAGTGCATCCTATTGATCTAATAAGGGATAGCGCAATGAATTAAATTCTACCTCTGCATAACTTCATTCATGACTTGGCTATTCGTGGCTTCGTCATTCCCGCTTTCGCGGGAATGACGGTTATGTCGATGGATAACTGTAAATTAGTTATTGAGTAAAACGCGGTTGGTTGTTTTGAGGGTATCCGTAGCTATTGGGTTGATTGGTTGTTGGATAGCCTTGAGTGGGTTGAGTTTGCGGATTGTTAGCGCCGGCATTGTTATTGGCTTTAATCGCTAATTCTACCCGACGGTTAGCCGCGCGGTTAGTTTCGCTGGTGTTTGGCAATTTCGGTGCAATTTCGCCCATGCCTTGTTGGGTGATGCGTTGGGCATTGACGCCACGTTGAACCAGATAGCGACCAACGCTGGTGGCACGCGCTTCAGATAAGCGTTGGTTATCGGCATCAGCACCAACATCGTCGGTGTGGCCAGTGACGACAATTGTTGATTCAGGGTATTTAGTTAGCACTTGAGCCACAGCGTCTAAGGCGGCTTGTGAGGCTTGATTTAAATCGGTTTTTCCAGAAGCAAAAGTCACTGAGCTAGAGCTGGGCATGTTTAGATTGATTTGGTTGTCGGCGGTGCGTTGTACTTCGATACCGGTGCCTTGTAATGATTGCTGCATGTCTTGTTGCTGTTGATCCATGTAATAGCCAATGCCTGCACCGACTGCACCACCCGCTAAAGCCCCTAAACCAGCATTAACCAAATCATTGCCGCCAAACAAAGTGCCTGCACCCGCACCGACTGCGGCACCAATACCTCCGCCTGCTGCTGTGCTGCTAATGCCGGTTTGTCCTGTGCGCGGATCAACAGCGCAACCGTTTACAAGAATGCTGGCTAAGCCAAGTGTTATTATTGTTTTTTTCATTGTGTTACCTTTTTTATTGATTGTGCAAAGTTAAAGTCGGACTCATGGTCTGATTTTATTCTTAAGAAACGCTTAGTTTTGTTGTCATTCCAACATTCGGCGGATTCTGTCAATTTGAATCAATACTTTTGGTTGGGATAGCGGTTTTATGCGGAGATTGGATATTTATAATGTATTGCCAAGATGCATTGTAAATGTCTACATTGCTGGGCAGGTAGGGTCTTGTTGGGGGGGGGCTGAGATATGATTGTTAACCTAGGGTTTGTAGGGACAAATAATGCGGCTCAGGCTTGGTTTTCAAATCAATAGATGCCGCAAACCTAATCAAATTTATTTTTTGGTAGGTTGGTTTTAGTACAGATGTATTGGCTTGCGGTTTATCAATGAGGCAATGCGAAGAAAAGTTTAAATAGCATTGCTAGGATGCCTGTTGATATTGCTAGAGATAAACCAACCATCCAGCGTATCAGTTTAATTTCAGAATTGATGCGTAGCTCTAATTCTCGTAAATCGCTTTTGGTTGATAGTTCTTGAGAGCCTGAGGCGAGAACATCAGCCAATGCTTCAGCTTCTGCCTTGGCGTGGTCGCGGGGTATTCCTGCTTTCTCTAAGCGTTCAACAAATTTCAGAGTATCGAATGTGATAGATGTCATGGTGTTTACTCAATCTAATTTTTATCAATTATGCCCTTAGTTACTCGGAACGCGAACATTTTTCTATAGACAAGCTTATCGCGGCATAATACGGCTTTATTAAAAGCAAGCTTCACTAATGAATCTGAATAAACTCAACAGACGCTTTGCAGTCGCGCCAATGCTGGATTGGACTGACCTTCACTGCCGTTATTTCTACCGTTTAATGTCGCAACATGCGGTTTTGTTTACCGAAATGGTCACTACTGGGGCGATTTTGCATGGCAACCAGCAGCGACATTTGCCGTTCAATCAACAAGAACATCCGCTGGTTTTGCAGTTGGGTGGTAGCAATCCACAAGACTTGGCTTTGTGCGCGAAAATTGCCGAAGATTATGGCTATGACGAAGTGAATTTGAATGTCG
>CAIZCB010000038.1 GCA_903931355.1 uncultured Pseudomonadota bacterium | reverse complement strand
GTGGCTCGTATAATGGCGTTCCTGAAGCCTTGGCAGCGCCAGATATAATGTTTGAAGGTGTCGGAACAATGCCAGATAAATCGCCGCTATCTGTAGGAGGAAGCCCAACAGCGCCGCGAATTGCGTTCATTAAATCACGCTGTTTACCTGCCTGATATGCAGCATACTGGGTATGCGTCATTTCATCAGGAACATTACCTGCTAAACGATCTATGCCCTCGCCAATCCCCTGTGCGCCCATTTCGCCAAGCTTAGTGCCAATCTGCAACCCATAAGAGCCAGCCGTGTATGGGGCAGATATTAGGTTTGCAACAGCATTGGCCGCAGCATTCGGCACGACGTTGCCAATAAGGGCTTTTCCAACGTCGGAGGCGGTGGAAGGTTGATGCTGGGCTGAATTATCAAACTGATCGAACGGATTCGCCGCTGAAGTTTGCGACACAGCTTGGTCAAACTGATCGAACGGATTACTCATCATTGCCCCATGTACTGCGAAGCCTTGACACCGTATTTTTGCTCGAATTGCGCCGCTAGCGCTGGATTGCTTTTTAGCATGTCGATTGCGCCTTGGGGAATAGACGTAGACGATGATTGAACATCAGAATTTGGCGATTGAGCGCTAAATCTAGCAAATACATCCCTAGTTTTAGGCGTAAGCTTCTTTTGCAGGAAATCCGTCCTGTTTGTGGAATCCTCATACTGATTTTTTGCCGAGCTAAGTTGGCCGACAAGAAGTTTTTGAGCGGTTTGAACTACGCCAGCCAACTGTTTAGGACTTCCTGCCGCGTCCATCTGCTTTTGAAGATATTCACGATCAGCCACGCCGCCAGCCCCAGTATTGGAAATAGCCTTAATGACTTCATTGCTGATAATTTGTTTGGCCGTATTAAAGTTTGTCGGCGCTTCTTCGCCAGTCTCCGTTTTCCATAGGTTAGACACACGGTTAAGCATTTTAGTATCATTATTATCGAGAGCGTTAGCAAGTTCTTGAGCCGTATCAAGATGTGCGACGGCGGTATTAAGATATTTAATCTGATCGCCTTGCTTACCAGTTTCAAACTTTTGTACGTTTCCGTACATCTGGCCGTTAGCATTGGGGTTATATTGTAAGACTTTCGGCAAAAGATTGGCAGTCCACATCGGCTTAACTGCCCCGTATCCTTGAGGCCATGCAGCATCACCGCTTGCGTAAGCCTTCACAATAGCTTGTTCACCAGTTGGGAGTGTTTTTAGAAAATCATCACCATGAAGTTCCTTGCCGTCAGCATCTGTGGTTTTGAGTTGTCCCATAGAACCACCCATAATTTGAGTCTCATCAGTTTTGTTATTCGTTTTAATAAAACCACCCATTCCATCCGGTGTAATCGTGTATTTTTTTTGGGCAAGGACGGCATTCTTATAAGCCGTTTCCTGCGCCAATCTATCCCTATCCAACCCAAGGCTCTGATTGCGATAATCCCTATCCGCTTGCATCTTCTGCCAATCCATTTGCAACGGAATAAGCTTATTCTGTTGGTCGATCTGGTCTTGGTTTAGCTTAGCGCCAGTTTCGCCGTAGCCG
>CAIZCB010000037.1 GCA_903931355.1 uncultured Pseudomonadota bacterium | reverse complement strand
ATTTCTCGGGAATGACGGTAGTGGCTAGTCACATTCGCTGAAAAGTTGTTGCCGCCTATATTCGCTTCGGCTCCGCTCAGCGAACGGGGTTTTGTGCTTAAAAACTATACCGCGCCGAGAACTGTATTCGTTGTAGCTCACCTTTTTGGCCATTGATTAACTCGCGTTCGGCAAAAATATATTCCATGCCTAGCGTGGTTTGGCTGATTGGGCTCCAGATTAAGTTGGCGTGGACCGATTGTACTTGTTGGTTTAGTAATGGATTCACAAACTCCGGTTGCTTGGCTGCGGCATAGCCGTAGGTAAGGTTGGAGCGCCATTGTTTGTTCCACCAGTGTTGATACGAGACCATACCGCCGAAGGTTTTGATTAGCGATAAATCGCCTTGTTCGCTTAATGCAGCATCTTCAAAGGTGTTGGTTGTGGTGGTATAGCGGCCTGCGCCATTGCCGACGTGAGCCATAAAGCGGAATGTGTCTAAACCGAGGCTGTTGATTTTGCCGGCCACGTTTAATCCACCGCCCCAGTTGCCTGCTTCTAGGCCAGTTGCTGATTGGGTGTAGCGGATTTGTCGCCCCAAAGCGGCAAAAGAGATATTGCCCCATTCGGGTTTGAAATTTACTCTGGCAACTAAATCAGGATAGCGTTCAGCATTTGGGGTAGTTAAAAAGTTATCTGCCACAGGGTTAACGCTTAAATTGGTTGGGTCATTTGAGGCATTTTTTTCAATGCTATTGGGTACCCAAACTTTACTGCGCGGTGCTTCTAATGCGGCTTGAACTTCAATCGGTATCTCAAAGCCACTCAGTGCTTGTGTCCAGCGAATTAAGGGCTGACGGGTGGTGCTTAGTGCGCCTGCTGCGGTTCCTGATTCCAAGTGGTCGGGCGATGCCGAGATGTTGGTGTAGGTTGTCCAAGTTTGACCTGCTAAGAAATTGCCGATTGAGCCATAAGCATGGCGTAAACGCGGTGTATAGCTGTAGGTGGCTGGGTCGCCGTAAAAATCAAATTCCATGTAGGTGTTAATGTCGCCCCAGTTGCTTGGGGTAAATGATTTAAACCATAAGCGGCTGTCTTTGGCGAGGAATGTGGTTTGGCTGTGTTCGCCCGGGGCGCGGCCGACTGGGATTTGTGAAAATACGAGCTGTTGGTCGCCGAGTTTGTCGCGTCCGGCGCTGACATTACTAAATAATGTATCCATTTTGACGAAGCCGCCCATGCCGATTGAGGTGTCGGTGCCGGGGATTTTAAAAGTGCCTTTTACGTCGCCGACTCTAATCGCTGGTTTTTCGGGGGCGGTGGTTTCAGCGTTGCTGGCTACTGGTGTTAGGGCGTTGGTAGCGGGTGGATTTTGCTGTGGGTTGGAGCTGACTAGGGCGGGTTTTTGACTTTGTGCTAATTGTTTTTCCAGCTCGCTAATTCGGTTATTGGCGATTTCGGCATTGGTTTTTAGGGTTTGGATTTCGGCTTTTAATTCTTGTAACAAGCTGAGCATTTGCTGATCGGCAAGCAGGTTTTGGCTGAACAGCATTAAAAGCAAAACCGCTAAGGTTTTGAATATGTTGTGAAGCATTTTAACGGTCCAGTTTTTTGAATAGCGCGTGGCAAGCGTTGCAGGTGGTGTCGATCACTTGTAAGTGATTGCTCATGGCGTGGATGTGATGTAGCTGGGCTTGTTGTTGTAGTTGCCGCGATTGTTCACGCAGTTTTTCGGCGAGGTTCAAGGCACTTTGTTGCTGTTGGGGGCTTAAACCTAAGCTGGGCAGTTTGGCGATAATGCCATCGGTGCTGCGGGCTAGTTGTTCGGCGTTGATGGCGATTTGTTGGGTGTATTTGCGGCGTTCGTCGTCTTGTTCGTGATCAGTTAGAAAACGCTCTTGGGTAAGGATTTCTATTTTGTCCATCAATTCCCGCAAGCGGCTGTCGTAGCTGGCGTGTTGAGCTATCGGTTGGCGTTGGTCGGGGTTAGTGACTGAGGTGGTTTGAGTGCTAGAGCAGGCGCTAGTCAGTAGCACTAAAAACAATGAAAAAATATTAAACATGGCAGTTTTTTAAAAGCTAAAGCCCAATGTTTGCTTAATTTAGCAAGTATGGGGCTTGGGTGGATTATGGTTAATCCACCATTTTAAACTGCCGAGCTGAATATCTGTGCTTTGGCGTTTATGTTTTTTTGTTAGTTTGTGATTGGGCGTGGCAAGTGGCTAATAAAGTCTGCAATTTTTCTAAGCCGAGTTTGCGGGTTAGTTGCATGTTTCTTTCCGGTATTTGTTCGGGGTTGGGGTATTTGGTCAGTGCTTTTTCTATGCTGGCTTCGCGAATAATATGCAGCATTGGGTAGGGCGAGCGGTTGGTGTAGTTGGCTGCATCGTCGGGTTTCGAGTCGGCAAAACAGTAGTCTGGGTGAAAGCTGGCGAGTTGGTAAACGCCTTCGTAGTCTTGGTCAATCAGCACGTCTTCTGCAATCGCCACTAAATCCAAAAAGTCATAAAAATCTTGGTAGCCATCGCTAAATATCAACAAGCTGGTTTCGCTGTCTGGGTGGTGGTCCAGATGTTCGGCTTCTACAATTAATGCTTCTAAATGCTGTTCGGTATCATCACCTTCTAACACCAAGTAGCGAATGCTGTTTTTTTCTTGTTCGCGACGAGCAAACGGGCAGATGTTGTAATCAATGACAAAGTTGTTTAGCCAAGCTTGGCTGGCGTTGATAATCGCTTGTTGTGGCATGGTTTGGGCTTAAAAATAAGGAATTTGAATATGGTAAATAAAAAATTGCAACGCTGTGGCTTAATTTTGTTGGCTTTGCCGTTGGTGGCTTGTGCGGAGGTTTTTCAATGGACTGATCAACAAGGCCAGCAACATTACAGTGACCAAGCTGGTGACAATGCTAAAAAGCTGGCGATTGAAGCGCCGACCATCACTTATTACCCTGTTGATAAGGTGTTTGATGGCGATACGATTTTGTTGAGTAATGGTACAAAAGTGCGGTTTTTAGGGATTAATACCCCAGAAGTGGCGGGTGGGCGTAAAGCTGAGGAGCAGGGCGGGCAGGCGGCTAAGGCGTGGCTTAAACAGCGTTTGGAGCATCAGAAAGTGAGTTTGCAATTTGATGTCGAAAAACAGGATAAATATCAGCGCAGTTTGGCTTATGTGTTTGATGAGCAGAAGCGCAATATTAATTTGGAATTGGTGAAAAATGGCTTGGCAGCGGTGAGTATTTTTCCGCCGAATTTGAAGTATTTGGATCAATTTTTAGCGGCTCAGCAAAGCGCGGAATCGGCTAAGTTGGGGATTTGGGCTTATCCGCAATATGCGCCCAAGTCGTTTCAAAGTTTAAATCAGGATAATTATCACGGTTGGCAGCGGATTACTGGCACTATTCGGGCGGTTAAAAACGCTCGTAAATATCATTATTTGCAATTTTCCGAGCAAGTGGCGGTGCAAGTGCCGGATGAGTTTGTTGCGTTATTTCCCGATTTGCAAAGTTATGTGGGTAAAACTGTCGAAGCGCGGGGTTGGGTGCATCGCTCTAAAGATCGTTTTGCTTTATTGCTTCGGCATCCGGGAGAGTTGAAGCGCTTAAATTAGTGGATAAAAAAAGGGAGGCCGAAGCCTCCCTTTTTTGTAGCATTAACGCGAAGTGTTATTTAACAATTTTGTAAGCAACACGACGGTTGTAGGCGCGACCAGCGTCGGTTTCGTTGCTATCAACTGGTGTTGATTCGCCGAAGCCCGCTGTGCTTAAACGTGAGCTGGCAACGCCTTGTCTAACCAATTCATTTTTAACTGCCAAGGCTCTGCGCTCTGATAACTTTTGGTTGTAAGCGTCTTTGCCGTAGCTGTCGGTGTGGCCTTGAATTTCGATTGATAATTGTGGGTTTTGTTTTAAAACTAATACCGCGTTGGCGATTAATGGATCGTTGGTTGATTTAATTTTATCGCTGTCAAAGTCAAACAATACACCGTGGAACGCCCAGCAGCCGTCTTTATCAACGATAGCGCCTTTTGGTGAATCTGGGCATTTGTCTTTTGGATCGATAACGCCGTCTTGATCGTTATCAACTAAAGGTGTTACTGGGCTACCTGCTTTTAAGAATACGTTTTTAACGAATTCGTTCATGCCAGCTGGGCTGCTGATGTTAGCAGCGGTGGTTGCAAATCCGCAGCTTGATGTGCTGGCAATTTGGCTTAGATTAGCTTGGCCGATGGTGTCATTTTCGTTGCCGACCCAAACTGTGTAGATGCAAAGTTTATCGCCATGTTGGGTTTTTAGTGCCGCAGCTGCTGGCGCTGGAGATGAGTCATCTTTACCGTCGCTGAAGACGATTAAAGCGATGTTGCCAGGTGCGCTGCTGATATCTTGTGCTGTTGCTTCTAAAGCGTCAGCTAGTGGTGTACCGCCGCTTGAGCAAGAGAGTGATGTAATAGCGTCGTTAAAACCAGCTTGGCTGTATTTTTGTAGTGGTTGATTTAGAACGCTGGTGTTCCATGATAAGCAAGGGCCAAAACCAAAGCTACGCAAACCAGAATTTAAATTCAGAGTTGGGATGGTTTTGTTAAATTTATTCAACAAATCTTTTTCAGCATCTAATTTAGTGCCAGCAGTGTCACCTTGATAGGTGTTGCTCATTGAAGATGATGAGTCGTTGATGACGAAAAAGCTGTCGGTTTTTTGAACTAATTGGCCTGATTTAACCAAAGCGTTTAAGTCTTGGGCTTGAAATGCTTGGAAATTATTGTTGGATTGGGTCGCGCATCCTGATAACAGGGCTATGCTGATTGCTGTGCTTGTTATGATTTTTTTATTCACGTTGTTTCCTTTTTATCGTTATTGGGCTTGTGTTTTTCGGTATCAATTTTTAATTGTCGTTGAAACGGATTACCATTTTATGTGATATTTGATTTTACAATGTTTAAATAATGTTAAATGTTTGTGATTTGCTAACTAATGTTATCGATT
>CAIZCB010000036.1 GCA_903931355.1 uncultured Pseudomonadota bacterium | reverse complement strand
GTGTGGTCGTTAACCATTCCCACCGCTTGCATATAGGCATAACAATGGTTTTGCCGACAAATTTAAAGCCGCGCTGTTGTAAATCGCGACTAAGTTGTTCGGAAATGGCTGTAAAAGCCGGAAGTTGCTCGTGAGTTACGTAATTGTTTTGAATCGGCTTCCCATCGACAAATTGCCAGAGATAGGCGTCAAAACTGGCAAATTGCTGTTGGACTTTAAGAAAAGCTTGGGCGTTGATGATCGCTGATTGCAGTTTTAGCTTATTTCTCACCAAACCTGGGTTTGCCAGCAAGCTTTGTAATTTTTCAGCATCGTAACTGGCAACGATGGCAGGATCGAACTCGTCAAACGCTAGTCGATAAGCCGGACGTTTATCAAGAATAGTGCGCCAGCTTAATCCAGCTTGCGCACCTTCCAAAATCAGAAACTCAAATAATTGGCGGTCATCGTGAAGCGGCACGCCCCATTCGCTATCGTGATAATGCGCTTCGTTAGCACTGCCTAACGCCCAACGACACTTTTGCATTATTTGTTTTGCATCAGGCTTTTAAGATCGGCAAACGGGTTAAAGGTACCACCGCCAGATTTAGCTTCAGAAACCGATTTTCCACCGTGACGAATTTGCTCTTCAAAGCGTTGATGTTCGTTGTCATGACAATAAACGCACAATAACTCCCAATTACTGCCATCGCTGGGATTGTTGTCGTGATTGTGGTCAACGTGATGGACAGTGAGTTCGCGGAGATTTTTTAAATCAAATTCGCGCGTACAACGTCCGCAAATCCACGGATACAGTTTTAAAGCTTGTTCGCGGTAGCCTTTTTCGCGTTCTTCTTTATTGCGTCGAGCTTCGGCGACAATTTGTTGGGCTTTGCTATTTGACATGATTTTTCCTCCTTTTAACCGCCGGTAGCGTTCATGTGGCGCATGATGATGGGTTGTTCGTTAAGATCGAAATAGTGGCGTTCTGGCTTGATTTGCATCGCTTCGATAATCGCTTGTTTTAATCGCGCCATATCATTGGGATATTGGCGAACCACGGCTTTTAAATCGACCGAATCTTCATTGCCTAAACACAGTAATAATCGGCCTTCAGCCGTCAATCGCACCCGATTACAACTACTGCAAAAATTGGCGCTGTGCGGCGAGATAAAACCAACTCGGGTTTGGCTACCGACCACTTGGCAATAATCGGATGGGCCGCCGGTTTTGTCGGCAATCGCCACTAAATCAAAGCGTTGCTGCAAATCTTGTTTAATTAAATGACTGGGATAATAGGCTTCGGCGCGATTATGTTGATCGACAACACCTAACGGCATTTCCTCGATAAAGCTAATATCAATCGCTTTATCGACGGCAAATTGCACTAAATCGCCGACTTCTTGGTGATTGCGATTTTTTAGAATGACAGCGTTGATTTTGATTCGCTGAAAATCGGCGGCGATGGCGGCATCAATGCCTTTTAACACTTGCGCTAAATCACCGGTGCGGGTTAATTGTTTGAATTTATCTGCGTCTAAAGTATCTAAGCTGATGTTAATCCGCTTCACACCGGCGGCTTTAATGTCGGCAGCCATACTGGCCAATTGTGAACCGTTGGTAGTGATGACTAATTCATCGAGACCGGATAATTGGCCTAGTTGCTGTAACAAACCTAAGGCACCATTACGAACTAAAGGCTCGCCGCCGGTGATGCGAATTTTGCTGACGCCGAGTTCGACAAAGGCTTGGCTGATAAAGTGAATTTCTTCCAAACTCAAAATCTGCCCGCGCGGTAAAAACACCATGTCTTCGGCCATACAGTACAGGCAGCGGAAATCACAGCGGTCGGTAATCGATACCCGCAGGTAATTAACGGTCCGTCCAAAGCGATCGATAAGCTGAGAGGCTTGCGGCAAATGAGTCATAAGTTTTTGGAAAAAATCGGAGTAGAAATAGTACCACAGCGATTTACACTGACGACTGACAGGCATGATTTACTTGAAGTGCTTTCTGATAAAAGCCAGATAATGCATTGAGTTTTTATAAATATCTAAGTACCCTAAAGCAAAAGGGATTTCAGCATGAGAGCCGATATGAGCCATTTTAATTCTTTACAACTGACCACTAGACCCAGCAAAAGCAAACTATTACTGGCTTGTTTATTGTTATTTGTCAGCTTAAACAGCGAAGCTAAAAAAAGAAAATCCCCACCAGCAGAGCCGGAAGTCGTCTTTGAAGAAATCCCTGAATATCATGCTGAATTAGATTTAAGGATTCCTGATAATCAATGGCTGGATGAGATAGATACCGAGCAACTATTTCAAGCGCCGAAAAAAGCCGAACCGCAACAACTGGCTGGCAAAAAATCGAAAAAACGCCCGTTAAATGTCGATTGCGGGATGGATGTTAATCCTAATTTGAGTATTGATAATTCCTTAGGTAATCGCTTAACCGGGGAATGTGATGTGCAGTATCGTTATTAATACACCTCAATAAAACCCACAAACATTCTCCTATCGCCAATCCCTGCGTTAAAATTGCGGCTTTAATCTTTAGCGGCTACGGACTGGACCATGAATTATAAAACCCTGTTATTTGTATTGATCGCGCTATGCTCAAACCTTGGCATGGCTGGCGAAAAAACTGTGATTCACTTAGGCGTGATGGCGTCTGGAACGCTGGCTTGGGAATTGGCAGCGATTCAAAATCATCATTTACTTGAAAATCAAGACTTTGCTATCGAAACCGTCACTTTGGCCAATCAACAAGCAGGCAAAGTGGCGTTGCAATCGGGTAGCGTGGATATGATTGTTTCTGACTGGATTTGGGTGTCCAGTATGCGCGCTGAAGGTAGCGATTATAGCTTCACGCCGTTTTCTAACAGCGCTGGCGGTTTGCTGGTTGCGGCTGATAGCACTATCAAATCCTTGGCTGACCTTAAAGGCAAAAAACTGGGAATTGCTGGTGGCGAGTTAGATAAAAACTGGTTGTTGCTGCAAGCTTTGGGTTTACAACAAGGCATTGATTTAAACCAATCGGTCGAAAAAGTCTTTGGCGCTCCGCCGTTGCTGAATCAACAATTGACTAGCAAACGCATTGATGCAGTTTTAACTTATTGGCAATTTGCCGCCCGTTTAGAAGCTGAAGGCTATCAGCAACTATTAAGCGGTGAACAGATTATTAGTCAATTAGGCATGAAATCATCAGTGCCTAGCTTGGGCTATGTATTTAAACAAAGCTGGGCTAATCAGCATAAAGCCGCGTTACAACAATTCTTAACCACTACGCATATTGCCCGTGACAAATTGTGTAACGACGATGCCGCTTGGCAGCAAATCATTGGTTTAACTGAAACCGACGATCCAACCAGCCAACAACTTATTAGACAACGTTATTGCCAAGGTCGCGTTGCTGACTGGGGCGTGGCGAATCAAAAAGCCGCTGAAACGGTGTATGGTTTTTTAAGCAAACTGGGCGATAACAAACTGACCGGCAAAAGCGGACCACTGCAAGCAGGTACTTTTTGGTCGGCTGATTAATGTTCAGTCGGTTTCTGCGTCATCCTCAAACCCTAGCTGCTTTATCTTTATTGCTGCTAGTGGCGCTTTGGCAATTGGCGGCCACGCTGTTACATAACAATACTTTACCGACACCGATTAAAGTCGCGACCGTGTTGTGGCAAGCGATAGTATCTGGCGAGCTACCCTATCATTTGGGCGCGACTTTATTGCGTTTAATCAGTAGCTTTACCATCGCTATGTTGTTGGGCTGCGCGATTGGTGTGTTATTGGGCAGACACAAAACCCTGGATGCTTTTTTCGATAATTGGCTGGTGATTTTTTTAAATGTACCGGCTTTAGTGACGATTATTCTTTGCTATGTCTGGTTTGGTTTGATCGAGTGGGCAGCGATTTTGGCGGTGGTGATTAATAAGTTGCCGAATGTAATTGTCACGATTCGCGAAGGCACTCGCACCTTAAATCAAGACTTATTGGAAATGGCGCAAAGTTATCGGTTTAGCCGTCGCAAAACCTTTGTGCATGTGATTTGGCCGCAATTGCATCCGTTTGTCATGGCGGCGACTCGCTCCGGTTTGGCGCTAATCTGGAAGATTATTTTGGTGGTTGAATTATTGGGGCGCAGTAATGGCATGGGCTATCAATTGCACTTGTTTTTCCAATTATTTGATGTCGCTAGTCTGCTGGCTTATACGGTGGCGTTTGTGGCGGTGATTCAGTTGATTGAAGTGTTGTTATTGAAACCTTTGGATAAAAAAGCCCAACGGTGGCGGCGATGAGTAGCATTCATATCAATATTGCCAATAAAACGTTTAACGCCGATGGCCGTCAGCATTGTGCGATTGCCGATTTGCAACTCAAGATAGAACCGAATCAATTTGTTTGTTTAGTCGGGCCTTCCGGCTGTGGCAAAACTACTTTGTTGAATATCATTGCTGGGCTTGATTCGCAGTTTCAGGGGCAGATTGCTTTAACGGAACAAGCTCGAAATCCGCAGATTGGTTATGTGTTCCAAAATCCACGCTTATTGCCTTGGCATACGGTGCGGGAGAATATCGAGCTGGTGTTTGAGCAAACGCCGCCGACGCAATTGATTGATAGCTTGTTGGCTGAAATGCAATTAGCTGATGTACAAGCCGTTTATCCTCAGCGTTTATCATTGGGAATGCAGCGGCGAGTGTCGATTATTCGCGCTTTTGCGATTAATCCCGATATTTTGTTGATGGATGAGCCGTTTGTTTCGCTGGATGCGCCCACTGCGCGGCAGATTAGAAATTCGCTGCAAAATCTTTGGCTACAACGCCCGCATACGGTGTTGTTTGTGACTCACGATTTACGCGAAGCGATTGCTTTAGCGGATAGGTTGATATTTTTATCAGCATCACCGATGCAAGTAGTTGGCGATATTGTGGTGACGATTGATCGTCAACAGCGTGATGCCGAGCAAATCGAACAATTTAGACAGCATTTACTCCAACATTTTCCGGCTATTAACAGCCTTTTGTAACCGAGGTTTTCAGATGAACATGAAACGTATTTTAAGCGCCGCCTTATTGATGATTGCCAGCCAACTGAGCTTTGCCGAAACCAAAGCCATTAGAGGCTTTGATACTGGCAGTTATCAGCAAATTTTGACCGAAAAAAACAATCAAGGCTTTATGTTGGTGATTTGGTCGTTGGATTGTTCGACTTGTATTAAAGACATGGAATTGTTGAGCAGTATCCACAAAAACCGTCCTGCGCTAAAAATTGTCATGCTTTCAACCGATGAGCAATCCGCGAGCGGCGATATTCAAAAGTTAATGGAAAAATACCATTTAGCCGATCTCGAAAACTGGGAATTCGCTAATGATAACGCGCGAAAATTGCGATACGAAATCGACCCAAGTTGGTATAGCGAATTGCCACGCACTTATTTTTTCTCGGCTTCACATCAACGTGAAGGCGTTAGCGGCGCGTTAAAGTTGGAAGATTACAACGCCCGTTTTAGTAAATTGAAAATCTAAGTTATTTGTGAAAATTGTTGTCAAAGCTTGCGAAACCGAGGAGCTGATTAAAAAGTCGCGTTTTATCGGCCACATCAGCCCTTGCAGTAGCGAGCAAGACGCTTTGTTGTTTATCAGGCAGCTTTATCAGCAACATCCTAATGCCAGCCATATTGTTTACGCTTATCGAGTTCAATCGCCAGATGGCTTGATTTGTCGCTTTAACGATGCCGGCGAACCAAGTGGCACGGCTGGCAAGCCGATTTTTCAACATCTGGAAGGTAAGCAGTTAATTAATTTGGTGGTGGCGGTGATTCGCTACTTTGGCGGCGTGAAACTGGGCGCGGGTGGTTTGACTCGCGCTTATAGCAATTTGGCTAAGCAAGTGATTGATTGTGCTGAGATTGTTGAGCATATCGAAATGGCTGAGCTGAAACTCCACCTTAACTACAACCAACTGCAAGGCTTGGAATATCATTTAAAAAAACTCGATGGCAGTATTATTGCTCAAGATTTTTCAGACACCGTTATCACTCGCCTCAAGCTGCCAAAGCATCATGTAGACACTTTACTAGCGAGCCTTTCCTAACTCGCTATCAACTTAATATGACAGCTTGACGTCATCATTGCTTCCAGATAAGAAACAAAGCATCCACAAAACACCGTATTGTAAATAGAAAAATAGCCGTTATAGTTAAGTCGTCTACATTTAAGCGACTGAATTCAGTCTAGGGGCAACCATGAACAAATCACACAACTTATACCGCGATATTTTCACAGGCTTATCTTTCACTGTTGGCCTATTTGGTTTTATGTCTGGTGAATTCATTATCTCCACTTTGCTATTCGGTGCAGCCACCGTTTCTAGCAATCTTGATTTTAATGACTCGTTTAAAGCTTGATTTTCCGCTTCAAATTGGCGAGTAAGCCGATTTTCTGTTGTATCTCCTCGTTGTTAAGCTAACTTTTTAAGTGGCTTTTTTACCCTCCACATTGATTGTGGAGGGATTTTTTTAGTTTTCAAAATCCTTGCCGGCACGGTTTATGCCATCTAAACCCGCGCTAATGATAAAATTCCTTATCTTTCACTCATAAATAAACGTAACAATGACAGCTCCTGCCGCGCTTTACGAATCATCCCTTCCCCACTTAAAACTACTCGGACGCGGCAAAGTTCGCGATATGTACGAGATTGACGATCAACATTTACTGATTGTCACTAGCGACAGAATGTCAGCATTTGATGTGATTATGCCCGACCCGATTCCAGGCAAAGGGCAAGTGTTAACCCGAGTGTCGAATTTTTGGTTTAACAAAATGCAGGATGTGATTCCGAATCATTTGAGCAATGATTTAAGCTTGGCTGATGTGATTCCTGATGAAAGCTTGCGCCAACAAGTTGAAGGCCGCGCGATTATTGTTAAACGCTTAAAACCATTACCAGTAGAAGCGATTGTCCGTGGCTATTTAATTGGCTCAGGCTGGAAAGATTATCAAAACACCGGCAAAGTTTGCGGGATTGAATTACCCAGCGGCTTGCAACAAGCACAACAATTACCACAAGCGATTTACACACCGTCTAGCAAAGCCGAAGTCGGCACTCATGATGAGAACATCACTTATGCTGATACCGTGGCATTAATGGGTGAAGAAATTGCGGCAAAAGTGCGTGATGTTAGTATCCAGCTTTATACAACCGCAGCTGAATATGCTCGTGAACGCGGCATTATCATTGCCGATACTAAATTTGAATTTGGTTTGGATGATGCCGGGACTTTATATT
>CAIZCB010000035.1 GCA_903931355.1 uncultured Pseudomonadota bacterium | reverse complement strand
GTAATGTCCAAATGCAATGCAAATGATCGGGTAATAAAACCCATGCATCGATGTCAAAGGGCAGCTCTAATTGCGTTTCTTTAATCGCATTTCGAAGTGCTGTTCTGAAAATTGGTTCGCAGAAAATTGGCCGGCGGTCATAGGCGACAACGGTAAAAAAATAGGTGCCTGCTTGGCAATATGATCGGCGGTAATTAGACATGAATGCACCGATGATTTGTTTTCAGAAACGTATGTTAGGTTTAAATGGGTGCATGAAATGCACCCTACATTGGATTGTAGGGTGCGGGGCTAATATTTAATCCTGCTTCTCTTCCTTACCCGCAGGCTTACGCAATCTAATTCCCAATTCTTTCAATTGTTCATCAGTTACCAACGCTGGTGCGTTGAATAATGGGCAAGCGGCAGTTTGGGTTTTTGGGAAGGCGATGACGTCGCGGATTGAGCTGGCACCGGTCATTAACATTACCAAACGGTCTAAACCGAAAGCGATACCGCCGTGTGGTGGCGCACCGTATTTCAAAGCATCTAACAAGAAGCCGAATTTTTCGCGGGCTTCGTCGTGGCCGATGCCTAAAATGTCGAATACGGTTTGTTGCATCGCGGTGCGGTTGATACGGATTGAACCACCGCCGACTTCGGTGCCGTTTAGCACTAAGTCGTAAGCACGCGATAAAGCGGTGCCTGGGTTGGCAACCAAGTCTTCAACTGAGCAGCTTGGGGCAGTGAATGGATGGTGAATCGCGGTGAAGCGTTGGGCTTTTTCGTCCCATGCGAACATTGGGAAATCAACCACCCAAACTGGTTTCCAAGCGCCAGTTAATAGGTTGCGGTCTAAGCCTAATTTAACTCGCAATGCGCCCATGGCTTCGTTAACGATGCCGGTTTTATCCGCGCCGAAGAAGATTAAATCGCCGTTTTGAGCGCCGACTTTTTCCATGACTTTCGCCCAAACCGTGTCGGGTGCGAATTTGACAATCGGCGATTGCAAGCCTTCGATGCCAGCTGCTAGGTCGTTGACTTTGATATAAGCCAAGCCTTTTGCGCCGTAAATGCTGACAAACTTGGTTAATTCGTCGATGGTGCTACGGCTTAAATCGCCACCTTCTGGCAAGCGCATCGCAACGACGCGACCGTTTGGATCGTTAGCTGGGCCTGAGAAGACTTTGAAATCAACGTCTTTCATTTCATCAGCAATGTCGATTAATTCCAATGGAATTCGTAAGTCTGGACGGTCTGAACCATAGCGGCGCATCGCTTCGTCGTAGCTCATCACTGGGAATTGATCGCCTAAATCGACATTGATAATGTCTTTGAATAAGCCGCGAATCATTTCTTCCATGATGGACATGATTTGTTGCTCGTTGAGGAACGAGGTTTCAATATCCAGCTGGGTAAATTCAGGCTGACGGTCGGCGCGTAAATCTTCGTCACGGAAGCAGCGAACCACTTGGTAGTAGCGTTCCATGCCAGCAACCATCAACAACTGTTTGTACAGCTGTGGTGATTGTGGCAAGGCGAAGAATGAATTAGGGTGGGTACGGCTAGGGACGATGTAATCGCGCGCGCCTTCTGGCGTGGCTTTAGTTAAGTACGGTGTTTCGATTTCGAAAAACTCGTGGTCATCCAAATATTGACGCAAATGACGAGTCACGTCGCGACGGACTTTCATTTTGTGTTGCATCGAAGTACGGCGTAAGTCGATGTAACGGTAACGTAAACGGGTTTCTTCGTTAACCTCAATCTCGCTTTCCAATGGGAATGGCGGGGTTTCTGATTCGTTTAAGATTTCGATAGATTTGCCTAATACTTCGATTTGACCGGTGGTCATATTAGGGTTGTGAGTGCCTTCTGGGCGGTCGCGAACGATACCTTCGATACGCAACACATATTCACTACGCACGCTTTCCGCAATGCCAAAACTCGCAGCCTCATCTGGGTCGAATACCACTTGCACCAGACCAGCACGGTCTCTGAGGTCGATAAAAATAACGCCACCATGATCGCGGCGACGGTGAACCCAGCCGCATAAAGCAACGGTTTGACCAAGGTTTGTAGTGGTTAATTCTCCACATTTGTGGCTACGCATAATTGTTCTCAACAAATAAAGGGGTTAGCAATTGGGTTTTTAGCGCTCGGTATCCCTGCGCTAAATTGATCGGTTTAGTGGCAAGCGCAACTGCCTGCACAGCCACCGCCGCTGGTGCCGCCACCAGCGCCGGAGTCGCCAGCAACATTTTTTTTGTTGCCGCCTTTGAAATCGGTTTCATACCAGCCGCCGCCTTTTAAACGGAAACCTGCGGCAGAAATTTTCTTTTTTAGTTCGTCTTGGTTACAAGCTGGGCAAGTCACCAAAGGCTCTGCGCCTAGTTTTTGCAAGGCTTCGTGTTGGTGTCCGCAAGCATTGCATTGGTATTCATAAATCGGCATCTGCTTCTCCAGAAAATATCAAAGTCGTTTGTTATTAAGGGTTGGGTTTTAAGAATTCAAGACCCTTAATGCTAGAATGGGCCAGTATTCTAATTGAAAACGCCAAAATAATGGATAAATTGACCATCACCCAGCCCGATGACTGGCATTTACATGTCAGAACCGGCAAGATTTTAAACACCGTTATCGCTCACACTGTTCGCCAATTTGGTCGAGCAATGATTATGCCCAACCTCAAACCGCCTGTGATTAGCGTTGAGCAAGCATTGATTTATCGGCAGGAAATTCTCGCTGCTTTGCCCACGAATTCAAACTTTCAACCTTTAATGACTTTGTATTTGACGGGTAATACCTCAGTTGAAGAAATCAAAAAAGTTGCTGATAGTGAGTTTGTTCATGGCTTTAAGCTTTATCCGGCTGGTGCAACCACCAATTCAGATGCCGGGGTTGCTAATATCGAAGCCGCTTATCCCTTGTTAGCGGCAATGGAAAAATATCGGGTGCCGTTGTTGATTCATGGCGAAGTGACTGATGCCGAGCATGATATTTTTGATCGTGAAAAAATCTTTGTGGATACTCAGTTAAGCCAAATTACGCAGCAGTTTCCAGAATTACGAGTAGTGCTTGAGCATGTTACAACTCAAGAAGCGGTGCAATTTGTTGAATCTGCTTCAAATAATGTTGCCGCTACCATTACCCCGCAACATTTATTGTTCAATCGTAATGCAATTTTAGTCGGTGGGATTAAGCCGCATTTTTACTGCTTGCCGATTTTAAAACGCGAGCAGCATCGCCAAGCTTTATTAACAGCAGCGACTAGCGGCAATCCTAAATTTTTCTTAGGCACCGATAGCGCACCGCACTTAACGCATTTAAAAGAAAACAGCTGTGGTTGTGCGGGTTGTTACAGTGCTCATGCGGCAATCGAACTATATGCCCAAGCCTTTGAACAAGCCAATGCTTTGGATAAATTAGAAGGGTTTGCCAGTTTTCATGGTGCTGATTTTTACGGTTTGCCGCGCAATAGTGCGACAGTGACTTTGCAAAAACAGCCTTGGCAAGTGCCGGTTAGCTATGGCGAAGCCGATCTCAGTATTACACCGTTGTTAGCTGGTGAACAATTGCAGTGGCAGTTAATTTAACGCCGATTTTTTTTAACGCATGGATGCTAGGTTTTTTTGGATACGATGACTTTATCAAGCCAAACGCTTTACCGCTGGGGCATTTTCCCGCTTTGGTTATTACTAACCACCACCATTTTCTTTCGCCAGCCGATTCCGATAGATGAAACCCGCTACCTAACCGTTGCTTGGGAAATGTGGCTGCGCGGTGATTTTCAAGTGCCGTATTTGAACGGCCATACTTACAGTCATAAGCCGCCATTATTGTTTTGGTTGTTTCATGCCGGTTGGGCTGTGTTCGGGGTTAATGATTGGTGGCCGCGCTTAGTCGGGCCATTGTGCGCTTTGCTGAATTTGGTTTTGACTCGGCAACTAGCCGCTAAACTTTGGCCGAATCAAGTTAATGTGGCTTTGCTGGCGCCTTGGATCTTAATCGCCAGTTTGCTATGGACTTTGTTTGCTACTTCGACCATGTTCGATATTTTGCTGACCAGTTTGGTGTTGTTGGCGATGTTGGGTTTTGTTGAAGTAGTTAAAGGTGCCGAGTTAAAAGGCTGGACCTTTGTCGCCTTGTCGATTGGTTTGGGTTTGCTGGCCAAAGGGCCGGTGATCTTTTTGCATATCTTGCCGACCGCTGCTTTGATGGTAGTTTGGGCGGGTGATGAAAAAGTCGCGGTTTCTCGCTGGTTTGTCGGATTGTTATTTGCCACTTTAATTGCGCTGATGTGGGCTTTGGCTTGGGCAATGCCAGCGGCGGTGGCGGGTGGCGAAGAATATGCAAAAGCGATTTTGTGGCATCAAACT
Organism: uncultured Pseudomonadota bacterium; assembly: GCA_903931355.1. Taxonomy (GTDB): domain Bacteria; phylum Pseudomonadota; class Gammaproteobacteria; order Methylococcales; family Methylomonadaceae; genus Methylomonas. The sequence goes on along the minus strand of CAIZCB010000035.1, from coordinate 7,275 downwards.
GCTGATAGGGCTGTCGGTACCAATATCCATAAGCGGCCAGTATTTTGGTATTTGCCATTTTTACCGATGTTTTTATTCCCTTGGTTGTTTTGGTCACGGTTTTGGTGTGGCGTGCGAGCGATGAATGTTTGGGGGGATCTGGGTTCTCGGTTTTGCCTGATTTGGCTGGCGTCGATTTTCATCATTTTTTCTTTGCTACCCAGTAAACAAATTCATTATTTGATTCCTATGTTACCTGCGTTTGCTTTGTTAGTGGCTAAAGCCTTGCAGCAAACCGTTTCATCATCCCAGCGCCAAATCAGTGAGTGGTTGTTGCCATTATTATTTATCGCGATTGGCGTGTTTTTAATGCTGTTGCCGCAAGTACCTGGCTTGTCGAAATGGACTTGGGTACAGGCTGTTGAATTGGATTGGGGTTTGTCGGTGTTTGCCATCGGCATAGTGTTGAGTGGTGTGTTATTGATGCGCCGCCAATTGAACGTGTTCAGCTTGGCGACCGCAGTGGTGGTGGCGATTTTTGTCGGTTTTATCTGCTTTTTTAAATACAACGATGCCACCTATAACTTGAAACCAGCGGCTTTGCAGGTGAAAGCCTTTAATGATCAAAATGTCCCTGTGGCGTTTGTTGGGAATTATCAAGGCCAGTTAAATTTCATTGGTCGATTAACACAAGCCTTGCCGACTCTTACACCGGAACAGCTTGCTGATTGGTCAGCACAACATCCCAATGGCTATTTAATTTCCTTAGAAAAAGATCGCCCAGCCGAAGCATTTTTAGCGCAGGGGCATCGTGAATATTGGTTGATATTTAGACCTGCGGCACAGTTTGGCTTGATTAAGCCTTTGTGATGTTAAGCTGATAAATTAGCTTTGGCATATAACTATTTGATAGAATTAACAACTTTTAAGCTTTCGTCGATTTATGAAAATTTCTGTAGTGGTACCGGTTCATAACGAAACCGATAATGTTGAAGCTTTGATTGCTGAGATTGATCAGGCTTTGAGTGGGCAAGAAGCCTATGAAATGATTTTTGTCGATGATGGCAGTACGGATGATACCGCTGCTAAATTGCTAGGAGCGATGCAAATTTATCCTAGTTTGCGGGTTTTAAAACACGCTAAGAGCTGTGGACAAAGTCGAGCAGTACATTCAGGTGTATTGGCTGCCCAATATCCTTGGATTGCCACCCTAGATGGTGATGGTCAAAACGATCCCGCTGATATTCCTAATTTAGTCGAAGCCTATCAACAACAAAATGACAGTGATTTGTGGATGTTGGCGGGTTTTCGCCATCAACGCAATGACACCGGCTGGCGTCGTTTTTCTTCAAAATTTGCTAACAGTATCCGTCAATCAATTTTGCATGACGCAACCCCCGATACTGGTTGTGGCTTGAAGTTGTTTTTACGCGATAAATTTTTAGCTTTGCCTTATTTCGATCATATTCATCGCTTTTTGCCAGCATTAGTACAAATGGCGGGCGGTAAGGTGATTTCGGTCAAAGTCGGTCATCGCTCACGCAATTTCGGCGTTTCAAAATACGGCACGTTAGATCGCTTAATGGTCGGTATTGTTGATATTTTAGGTGTGGTTTGGTTGAAAAAACGTCATAGCTTGCCGCAGATTTCTGAAGTGGCGCGTGATCAATAATCGGATTGTGTTGACGTTTTTTAATGGTGATTTAAATGGATCAAGGCGCGGGTTATTTTTTAGGGCATTTGCTGGAAAAATGGAGTAGCTATTTTTCTGGGATGAGCTCGTTGGATTTTACTTGGCTAGTCATTGGTTTGCTGGGACAAACCTTATTCATGATGCGCTTTATCGTGCAATGGATGCACAGCGAGAAACATAAAAAAAGTCTGATTCCAGTGAGTTTTTGGTATCTCAGTTTGTCAGGTGGTTTGGTGGTTTTGGCTTATGGGATTCATCGGCTTGATCCGGTGATTATCATGGGTCAATTGCCTGGCACCTTTGTTTATCTGCGCAATTTGATTTTGATTCGTCGTGAACAGAGTGGCGCTGGTTTAGTGCAAATCATTGAAGACGATTTGAAAAACGAAGCTAATACACCTGTTGTCGAGGAATAATCATGCTTTGGTTAAAAGCGCTGCATTTGATTTTTATGGTGACTTGGTTTGCGGGTTTATTTTATTTGCCGCGCTTGTTTGTCTATCACGCCATGAGTGATGATGCGATTAGTCACGAGCGCTTCAAAATTATGGAGCGTAAATTATATTTTGGCATTATGACGCCAGGTATGATTTTGACTTTGGGTTTTGGTATTTGGATGCTGGCTGATTATGCTTGGGCGCTTTATGCCAGTAGCGGTTGGTTACATGCCAAGTTAGCTTTAATCTTTTTGTTAGTGGTTTATCACTTGTTCTGCGGCAAATGGTTGCTGGATTTTAAATATGATCGCAATCAGCACTCCCATGTTTACTATCGTTGGGTCAACGAAATCCCTGTTTTATTTTTAGTTGCGATTATCTTATTGGCTGTCATTAAACCGTTTTAATTTGATGATAGTTTTATTGGTTTTAAATAGTTTCAATAAGCTCAGCGTTAGCGTTAAGCTAGACGCTGTATGGCGGTTTTTGCTACAATTACCACATTTTATGCTGTTTATGGCACATCTTGACGCAAGTCTTTCACACTCATCCCGGAGAAAACTCTATGGCAATTAAAGTTGCAATCAATGGTTACGGACGTATCGGCCGCAATGTAATGCGTGCTTTGTATGAATCAGGCCGCACTAACGAAATTCAAGTTGTTGCTATCAACGACCTTGGCGATTCCAAAACCAATGCACACTTGACCAAATACGATACTGTTCATGGCAAATTCCCGTTTGATGTATCAGTTGACGGCGATTACATCGTTATCAACGGTGACAAAATTCGCGTTTTCGCAGAAAGAGATCCAGCTAAATTGCCTTGGGCTGAATTAGGTGTTGATGTTGTTCACGAATGTACTGGTTTCTTTACCAGCAAAGAAAAAGCTTCAGCTCACATCGCTGCTGGCGCTAAAAAAGTAATCATCTCTGCTCCAGGCGGCGCTGATGTTGACGCAACTATTGTTTATGGCGTTAACCACACTAGCTTGAAAGCATCTGATACCGTTATTTCTAATGCATCTTGCACCACCAACTGTTTGGCTCCTTTAGTTAAACCTTTGATCGATGCTATCGGTGTTGATCACGGTTTGATGACGACAATTCACTCTTACACCAACGATCAAGTATTGACTGACGTTTACCACAGTGACTTACACCGTGCGCGTTCAGCAACTCAATCTATGATCCCAACCAAAACCGGTGCTGCTGCTGCAGTAGGTTTGGTATTGCCAGAAATGAAAGGCAAATTGGACGGTTTCGCAATGCGCGTTCCAACCATCAACGTATCTATCGTTGACTTGTGCTTCCAAGCATCAAGAAATACTACTAAAGAAGAAATCGACAGCATCTTAAGAGCAGCTGCCGCCGGTTCTTTGAAAGGTATTTTGGCAATCAACGACGAACCATTGGTTTCTTCTGATTTCAACCACAACCCACACTCTTCAATCTACGAAGCGTCTTTGACAAAAGTTACTGGCGGCAACTTCGTGAAAATCTTGTCTTGGTATGACAACGAGTGGGGTTTCTCAAACCGTATGCTTGATACGACTGTTGCTTTATACAACGCGAAATAAAGGATTTACATGCAGCTAAGAAGAACAAAAATCCTGGCTACGCTAGGACCAGCTACGGATAAACCTGGTGTACTTGAAGATTTGTTCGAGGCCGGTATTGATGTAGTCCGTTTAAACTTTTCACACGGTTCAGCACAAGATCACATTGATCGTGCTACCCGTGTGAGAGAAATAAGCAAAAAAACTGGTCGTCGCGTTGGTATTTTGGCAGATTTACAAGGCCCTAAAATCCGTATTGAGCGTTTCAAAGACAACAAAGTTTGGCTGGAAGAAGGTCAAGATTTTGCTTTGGACATCAATCTAGGCAAATTAGACGGTGATAACACGCAAGTCGGTATCAGCTACGAGCCTTTGGCGCTCGAAGTTAAACCAGGTACACGTTTATTGCTAGACGATGGCCGAGTGGTATTGGATGTGGTTAATGTTGAAAATCAAACTCGCGTTAATACTAAAGTAGTGGTTGGCGGTGATTTATCAAACAACAAAGGTATTAACTTGTTGGGTGGTGGTTTGTCTGCAGCTGCCTTGACTGACAAAGATAAACTCGACATCAAAACTGTGGCTGTGATTCAAGCTGACTACGTGGCGATTTCTTTTCCACGTACAGCGGCTGATTTGAATGAAGCACGCCAATTGTTGCAAGCAGAAGGTTGCTACGCTGGCATCGTTGCTAAAGTAGAACGTGCTGAAGCAATGGAAGTGATTGATGAAATCATTTTAGCTTCTGATGCAATCATGGTTGCTCGTGGTGACTTGGGTGTAGAAATTGGCGATGCGAATTTGCCAGCTGCACAAAAATTGTTAATCAAACGTTCCAGAGAATTGAATCGTGCGGTCATTACAGCCACACAGATGATGGAATCGATGATTGAAAACCCAATTCCAACCCGTGCCGAAGTATTCGACGTTGCGAATGCGATTGTTGATGGTACTGACGCGATTATGCTTTCAGCAGAAACAGCATCAGGTAAACATCCGGTTAAAACGGTACAAGCGATGGTTCGTGTTTGTATGGAAACCGAAAAACAACCTAGTGTTATTACTTCTGAACACCGCATGACCGATAGCTTTGGTCAAATTGACGAAGCGATTGCCATGTCTGCAATGTACTTAGCTAACCACACTAAAATCAGCGGTATCGCATCGTTGACTGAGTCTGGTTCTACACCATTGTGGATGTCACGGATTAGCTCTGGTATTCCTATTTTTGCTTTCAGTAGTCATGAGAAAACTTTGGGTCGCGTTACTTTGTATCGCGGTGTATTCCCAACTTATTTTTCACATGAAAAAATGGATAAAGCCGAAGTTAACCAGTATGTAGTTGAAACACTACGTTCACGGGTTGCTGTGCAAGATGGTGATTCATTCATCATTACCAAAGGCGACTTAACCGGTAGCCAAGGTGGCACAAACTCCTTGAAAGTCGTTACTGTCGGCAAATAGTCGATAAGCGATTGTTATACAGCATTGCATTGGGGTTAGCCCCAATGCAATCCTTCTAAACTTAAACCACTCGATCAGGTAGTGGTTCCCCTGCAAAATAAGCCTGCAAATTAGCCAACACTTTCTCACCCATCGCGGTACGAGTCGCAATGGTTGCGCTACCTAAATGTGGTAACAGCGTCACATTTTCCAAACTTAAAAAATCAGGGTCGATATTCGGTTCGCCTTCATAAACATCCAGTCCAGCTCCAGCAATTTGTCTTGTTTGTAAACAGGCAATCAAAGCCTTGCTATCAACCACATCGCCACGCGCAGTGTTGATTAAATGGGCGCTCGGTTTCATCAGTCGTAATCTTTCAGCATTGATTAAATGTCGTGTTTGCTCACCGCCAGGGCAATGCAGCGATACATAATCACACTGCGGTAATAATTCCTCGATGCTGTCGCACCGCACCGCCTGTAATTCGTTAACAATAGCCTCATCTGCTGGCGTAGGTTTGACATACAAAATCTTCATTCCAAAGCCATGATGGGCTTTGCGAGCCATCGCCTGAGCAATGCGGCCAAAGCCAATCAATCCTAATGTTGCACCTGTTACATCGCTACTCATCATGTGAGTAGGGCACCAACCTGACCATTGTTTAGCGCGAACCAAACGATCACCTTCCGCCCCGCGTCTAGCTGACATCAACAATAAAGTCATCGCAATATCAGCAGTGCTTTGTGTCAAAACGCTCGGTGTATTGCTGACAATCAAACCTTGCTGTTGGGCGGCGCTAATGTCGATATGGTTATAACCAACCCCGAAGTTGCCCAAAATCTTACAGCGCTTATTCGCGACATTTAAAACCTCAGCCGGCAAGCTATCGCAAACGCTAGGACAAACCGCATCGTAATTTTGCAAAGCATCCTTAAATTCCTCGGCAGTGAAGGGATGGTCATCAATATTCAGGCTGACGTCATACAGTTGTTGCAGTTTGTCTTCAACCGATTGCGGCCAGCGGCGAGTGATTAGAACTTTGTGTTTGCTCATGGTCAGATTAGTTAATAAAAAGGATGGCGACAGTATAAAACAGCCGGATGACCGAGCAAAGACAAGGCTATGCCGTGCTATAGTTGCCGACTTTTTGATTCAACCTACCGATAAGTTTTAGGGAGATTTTTGATGTCGGCGTTTTTTAGCAAAAGTCATATTACTGCCCACAGTGGCTATAGTCGTTGGATGGTGCCGCCATCGGCATTAGCGGTGCATCTTTGCATTGGCCAAGCCTATGCGTTCAGCGTATTTAATGACCCATTAACCCGCATTATCGGCATCAGCGAATCGGCGCCAGAAGATTGGAAACTTACCACCTTAGGCTGGATTTTCAGTTTAGCTATTGTATTTCTAGGCTTGTCGGCGGCATTCGGTGGTAAATGGCTAGAAAAAGTCGGACCACGTTTAACGATGTTTGTTGCGGCCTGTTGTTTTGGTAGTGGCTTTTGGTTATCGGCGCTGGGCGTGTCTTTGCATCAAATTTGGCTGGTGTATTTAGGCTACGGTGTATTGGGCGGTATTGGTTTAGGATTGGGCTATGTTTCGCCGGTATCGACTTTGATTAAATGGTTCCCAGACCGCCGCGGTATGGCTACCGGCATGGCAATTATGGGTTTTGGCGGCGGCGCGATGATCGGTGCGCCGTTAGCGGTCGGTTTAATGGATTATTTCAAGTCTGAAACTTCAGTCGGCGTTGTCGAAACCTTTATGGTGATGGGGGCTGTGTATTTTATTTCGATGATGATTGGTGCCTTAACGATTCGTATCCCGCCAGCCAATTGGCAGCCCGCTGGATGGGTCGCACCGGCAGTCACTAACAAAATGATTACCAAAGCCCATGTCCATATCGACCAAGCCCTAAAAACCCCGCAATTTTATTTATTGTGGTTGGTGTTGTGTCTGAATGTCACTGCCGGTATTGGCGTTTTGGGGCAAGCTTCGGTAATGATTCAAGAAATGTTCAAAGGCAGCGTTACGCCAGCGGCAGCGGCGGGTTTTGTCGGTTTGTTAAGTTTATTCAATATGGGCGGCCGATTTTTATGGTCATCATCTTCCGATTATTTAGGTCGTAAAAACACTTATTACATTTTCTTTGCAGTTGGCGCTG
>CAIZCB010000034.1 GCA_903931355.1 uncultured Pseudomonadota bacterium | reverse complement strand
TTGCTCGGCATTGATTGAAACTACCGGTGATTTCGAAACTTTGAATGAACGCAACTTTTCGACGCTGAAATGATTTTTTTCATTCCGCACCATGCTCCATTGCGATAAATCGCCTTGGCTATCGCCAATCAATAAAGAAATATCACCATTTAAGAATTCGATGCTGCTGATTTCAATGCCTTGATTCATCACATTAAGCTTGTGCTTAATCGTGGGCTGAGCTTTGTCGCGGACATCAAAAATGGTCAAATCACCTTTGCGATTAGCCAGATAGAGATTGCGTTGTTCTTTATCTAACAACATAAAATCAACATCACTACCGACTGTTTCCAACAACACATCGCTGCGTTCTAGGGTGATTTCTTCATCAAATAAAGATTTTTTCTGGGTTAATCCGGCTAACACCATTCGATTGTCAGCGGTTTTTGCCACTAAGGTGCCGCTGTCGTCATCAACTTTAAAAGCAACTTGGGTTAAGGCTTGCCCTGCGCTATCAACAACAACCGGTTGATTGCCTAATGGATATTGAATCGATGGCGTGATAACCCGTTTGCCATCGGGATAGCTCAGTTTGTAATCGTGCTTAACAATTAGCGCACGACCATCCGATAAGCCGTAAATCACTTCGGCTTTGTCAAAATCACCATGCGCGAAGCTGGTAACCGTGACTTTTTCAGGTATCGGTAAGTTTTCGGTGGCAATGGTTGCACCATCGGCGACCTTAAAGAAAATCGCTTTGCCAGTTTCGGTAAATCTCACCGCTACTTCATTTTGCTCTTCCATCGCTAACAATAGCGTCGCACCTAAAGTAGGTTCTGGCGTGTCGTATTGAGCAACCGATTCGGCATGTGATGATAGTAGTAATGGAAATACCACATACAACAAGTAAAAAAAGATCAGAACGATTGCGCCGATAATACTTAAACCACCGACAACCACCGCGCGGGCAACTAATTTATCTTTAACGAGCCTCCAGCGTTGATAACGATCACTGGCCATCATATCTAGCTGAGAAGAGTGGGGCTGGGTTGAATTAACTTCAGACATAACCAAGTATCAGTAGTAAACATCCTGCCATTTTGACATAGCACGACCGTTTTAAATAGAAAAGCCGACAACTGCTTTAGCAATCATCGGCTCTAAATATGCTTGCAAAACCAGAACACTAACAACTTAGCCCAGATTTTGCTCCGCCATCCATAGCCGCATCCTTGCGCAATAATCCATTTTTTAGACTTCCGTGACTAATCTTATTTCACTAAACCTAAAGCTTTTTCTGCTGCTTTAGCTGGCAATGGAATGTAGCCATCTTTCACAACAACTTGTTGACCAGATTTAGATAAAACCATTTTGATAAACTCTTTTTCTAATGGCGCCAATGGCTCATTAGGTTTTTTGTTCACGTAGATGTACAAGAAACGAGTTAATGGATAAGCACCAGAAATAGCGTTTTCAGGTGTTGGATCAACAAAAGCACCGCCATCTTTCTTAGTTAAAGGCACCGCTTTAACACCAGAAGTTGAATAACCGATACCTGAGTAACCAATGCCGTTAGCAGACGTTGTTACAGACTGTACAACTGACGCTGAACCTGGTTGTTCGTTGACGTTGCTTTTGAAATCGCCTTTGCACAATGCTTCGTCTTTGAAGAAGCCATAAGTACCAGAAACAGAGTTACGACCGTAAAGCTGGATCGATTTACCTGCCCAACCACCGGTTAAGCCTGCTTCACCCCAAGTAGTGATGTCAGAAGCGTGACCACATTTACGAGTAGAAGACATAATGGCGTCTACTTGTGAAATGCTTAAGCCTTTAACTGGGTTGTCTTTGTTAACAAAAACCGCCAAAGCGTCAATTGCAACGGGGATTTTGGTAGGTTTGTAACCGTATTTGCTTTCGAAATCGTCGATTTCGTTGTCCTTCATTTCAAGGCTCATTGGACCTAAGTTAGCTGTACCTTCGGTCAATGCTGGTGGCGCAGTAGATGAACCAGCCGCTTGAATTTGAATGTTTACGTTTGGATAAATTTTGCCAAACTCTTCTGCCCACAAGGTCATCAAGTTTGCCAAAGTATCAGAACCAACACTAGAAATGTTGCCTGAAACGCCGCTTGCTTGTGCGTATTCTGGAAGAGAAGGATCAACAGCAGCAGGCGCTGCAGCCGCTTGACTACTGAACAATGCAGCAGATGCAAAGCCAAATCCCAAAATCAATGATTTCAGTTGAAAGGTATTTTTCATATTTTTTCTCATTTCGAGTGTTAAAACTGGATTCTATACTGCCAGTTAGGCGTGACAATAGTATGAAGCTTTTATGACAGTTTTGTGACAAAAACAAGATTGTAAGTGCGGCCCCAGTTTTTTACCATCTTCCATCATTTAATAGGTGAGGCTTTGATATTCGCTAATTTCAAAAAGCTGTAACAAAAATCAACACTGGCATCATCATTTATATCTTTGCGCTCCAACTCTTGCCAAGCTTGGCGATCAAAATCGGGAAACAAAGTATCGGCCTCAAATGCTTGATGAATTTCGGTCAAATACAGGTAATCGGCATCAGGCAACAATGCTTGATACAAAGTTGCTCCACCGATAATAAACACCTCAGCCACATCGCCACAAGCTTGCAAGGCACTGTTTATATCAGCAAACACTTCACAGCCAGCCGGTTGATAATCAGGATTACGGCTGATCACTAAATTGCGCCGCCCAGGTAAAGGCCGACCAATCGCATCAAAGGTTTTTCGACCCATCACAATCGGCGCACCCATAGTAATCTGCTTAAAGTGTTTTAAATCGGCCGACAAATGCCAAGGCATCTGTCCATCCAAGCCAATCGCCCGATTACTTGCCATGGCTACGATCAATGAAATTTTCATAATTTGTGTTTAAGATGCGGATATTCTGAATTTGCGGCAATGATACCTTATGAAAACATCAATTTTGCTGGTCTTTACCGGTGGGACAATCGGCTCTCAAGCCGAGAACGGTAATATCGACCTCAATCCCAACGCCAGTTTTAAATTACTGCAATTATTCAACCAGCGTTTTACTGCCGCCGAACACATCAGTTTTAAGACCTTACAGCCGATACAAATTCTCAGCGAAAACTTGCATCCTCAACATTGGCAGACCATCATCAACGCCATCGAAGCCGAAGATTTAAGCCAATTTGACGGCATTATCATCACCCACGGCACCGATACCTTAGCTTTCAGTGCTTCCGCTTTAGGGCTGTATTTCAATCAACTAACGATACCTTTATTAATAGTATCCAGCGATTTACCACTGGATAACCCACAAGCCAACGGCATTCCTAATCTCATCGCCGCAGTCGAATTTATTCGCCAAATTGCCGAAGCTGGGGTGTTCGTTGCTTATCAAAACCCACAACAAACTCTACAAATCCACCAAGCCACCCGCTTGGCACAATGCTTACCGCTCAGCAGCGATTTCATCAGCGCTCAGTCAAAAGCCTATATGAATTTTACCGAGCAAGGTTTTCAGCGCTTATCCGATAAACCAGCAACCACGCCTCAACCGATCAAACTAAAGGCTGATTTTTCAGCGCGAATTTTGCTGATAAAACCTTACCCGGGCTTGAATTACGATCAATTTAATCTCGATCAAGTTGATGCGGTTCTGCATGATTTGTACCACTCCGGCACCGCTTGCAGCAGCGATGCTTATGGTCAACAACACGATTTAGTCGCTTTCATCAAACGCTGCCGCCAACAAAATATAAATGTTTACTTAGCGCCAGCGATTCATTCCGACAGCACCTACAGCTCCACCCGCGAACTCCTAGCCCACGGCGGCGAAATGATTTGGAACCTATCATTAGAAGCAGCTTACGCCAAGCTGTTGTTGGCTTATAGCAATTTCAATAGCTCACAAGCGATTAGTGAGTTTTTGGCGAGGGATGTTGCTGGGGAGCAGATACGATGATGACAGAGCAGAAAACTGGAGAGCATGAATAATCAGCACAATTTTTTAGAATCTTCTGTACGGTTCGTTAGCTAATATCTGATTTCTTTTTCAATGATTGCCAAATCTCTGAGCCTTTCATTAAACTCTCAAACCAATCAATTATTTTCATGACATTAGCTTCTGTTGTTTTAATGTCGATAGGGTTCTCTAAATTATCGTGCATCCATTGAACAAACTGTTTCTTTTCAAACTTTATTGGTTTATCTGATTTCGGACTTATCAAATAGGGAACTATAAAGTGCAAAAGAGGGCAAGGCATTAACTCAAGCACATATTCTCTACCATTTATTTTAATGTCATTTTTTAATTTTAATTCGGGTTTTTCGAATGTTTCAGGTAAAAAATCCATTGGCA
>CAIZCB010000033.1 GCA_903931355.1 uncultured Pseudomonadota bacterium | reverse complement strand
GGCTGAAGTAACGCGACATGCCGCCTTCGGCTGAACTTAAAGCGTTTGGTGTTAAGCCATAACCCATTGCGGTGACTTTTTCCAAGCCAGTTTGCAAAATAGGGTCGAGCAAGAATTTAAAGCTTTCTTGGTTTAATGAATAAGCGGTGTGACGTTGGTCAACGCTTAAGTCGTGAGCGTTGCAGATTTCAGCTAATTCAACTTTCGGTAATTCAGTTAAGTGAATACAGCTTTGAGTCAATAAGGTTTTATAGTCTTTTTGTTTGGCTAAACGGCTTAAAACTTGGTGACTGTCATACGATTCGCCGGTGCTGTGATCGAAATACAGCATGCCGCCGGCTTCGATACGGCCGCGTTTTAAGACTTGTTCAGCTGGGAAGTCGATTTGACCGGCTTCTGACATAACAGCCAAGTAATCGTTGGTTTCTACTGAACGCAATGGTCTTAAACCTAAGCGGTCTAAGCGAGCACCGACGCGGATACCGTCATTGAAAATTAACGCTGCTGGACCGTCATTTTTCTCTTCGTACAAGCTGAAATATTCCAGCATCGCGCGAACATCATCAGGCAAAGTGGGGTCGTTTTCCCAAGCTGGTGGCATCATCGCCAAAATCGCGGTTACGATGTCTAAGCCATCTTCGTTGATGCGGCGGGTTAAAGTTTGATCAAGACGACCTGAGTCAGATTGACCTGATGGAAATACCACGTGCTTGTTGTTTTGACGAGCAATCGCGTTTTCGCTTAGACGGTTTTTCTTGTCGGTGTTCAACTCGCCGTTATGCGCCATATAGCGGAACGGCTGCGCCATCATAGTGGCTGGTGCAGTATTGGTTGAAAAACGAGTATGGAAGAATAGGGTGCTGATTTCGTGATCGGTGTCGTACAAATCAACGAAATACGGAATTACTTCAAATGAGTTCAAACGACCTTTGTAAACTTGGGTGCGTGAGCTCATTGATAAAGGGTAGAAACCTTTTAATTCAGCGCGGGTGAAACCTTCAACTTCAATCGTTAATAATGCAGATTGAATGTGGCGTTCAAACTCATCATGAGAAGCGGTTTTTAATGCGGCTGGGCGACCAAAAATCACCTGTTTAATTGGTAATTGTGCTTTAACAGAAGCGTCATTCAATACCGAGTTATCGACTGGCACTTCGCGCCATTTAATAATTGGCAAATTAAATTCAGCAAAATGGGCTTCAACTAATTGCGCGGCTGCTGAATCGTAATGGGCGTGATCTTCTGGAAAGAAAAAGTTAGCAACACCAAAGTCGCCAAGCTTTAAATCAGCAATGCCGGTGATTTTGCGGAAAAAATTTAAAGATAGGTCAATATTAACGCCAGCACCATCACCAATCCCTTCTGCGCTCATGCCGCCACGGTGTGGAATTGTGCACAAGGCTTCGTGAGATTTCACTAAAACATCGTGAGTTTGCTTGCTGTCCTTGCGGGTAATAAAGCCAACACCGCAGCTATCCTGCGATAAGTCGGCATCGTAAAGCATATTAGTTGATGTGCTTTCCTGGGGTTTTTTGATCATTGCTATCCAGATCCTTTCTTGCTGTTTAAATGCGTTACCGGCTATTTGCGTGGCCGATAGTGGCGTTTATGGTTTTTCTGCTTGCTGCGTGTTAGAGTCAGCAAAAACAGCGAAAACCTTGCATATTTATCCTGATTTTCAG
>CAIZCB010000032.1 GCA_903931355.1 uncultured Pseudomonadota bacterium | reverse complement strand
GCCTTTTTGTTCAAACTGTTTAATCACCTGCAGCTTATTACGGGCAATATTTTTCTTGTCCAATAAATAAATGTTTTGGATATGGCCATCATCAAACACAAAATCGTGAATATAGTCGTCATGAATTTTGCGGGTTTTATCGATACGGTTATCACTAGGTTTGTCTAAATACTCTTCAACAAAGCGCCGCCATTCGCCTTCTAAAAACTGCATATTATTCAGCGCTTGCAACTGCTCGCGCAGATTAGCCAACAATTTGTCGTGGCTGTTTAAATCGCCTAGATAGTCATAACCTTGGTTTTCTAAATCGGCGATAAATTCACGCTCTAAATCGTATTCGCTTTGATAGGCTTCATTGACCTGCAAACATTTGCTGTATTTATCCAGAACGATAAAGTTGTTTGATTCGGCAATGGTTTTGTAGTCGGTCATTTTGTTTATTCTCATCATCGTGAATCAGCGCACATGCGCCATGTTCGGTGGGGTGTTCCAAAATGGAACATGCCACCTTCTTATCCAGCTAGTTGTTTTAACGATTTTGTCGGGTGCTTAGACATGGTTGTCTTTTTTATTCTGGATCTTTGTTTGACAGTCTCAATCGCTTGGCATTTTGCTGACTGACAACCGGTTTGCCGGTTTCGGCTTCCAATTTTAGTCGAGCTTCTTTCGCCACACCGCCTCCGCGCTTTGCCACATCCTCATGCTCTGAAATGGACTGTGGTTTGAGTGCTTCCGAAATTTCTTTGGTGGATAACTCTGCTAGCATATTCATCACCAACTCTTTATTGGTCATGTTGTCGCGCAGGTTTTCTTTTTTCAGCCCCTTGTATTGCTTATATTCCTTGGTGGATTTACCGGCCCACGTCTTGTAAATCACATCGGTTAGAAAGGCGAATTCGGCCCCTTCTTGCAAACCGTGCTTCTTCCACTCGTCGGTTAGTTCCTTGCGGATTTCGATGCTTTTCAACCGTTGGTTAATCCAACTATCCGAATAGCCCAAGTGCTTATAGTCCAGCATGGCCTGTTCTATCGACAGCTCGGGATCTTGCAGTTGATCCAAGCGTTGATTGGCTACTTTGGCCAGCCATAGCTTGAACGGCTCAGCCCTTTTAGAAGGAATGGACTGGATGATGCGTAATAACTGCTGGGTGGTCGCAGCCAATGTTTTTCTTATTTTTCCGGTAGTCGTCGGCATCGATACCTGGGGACAATTTGTCCCCACGTACTCACCTAGCTGCTCATCTCTTTTACGAAGTTTCTTTAAATAGTCCGTAGGGTTTTCACTATCTGTGAGTACTGCCACAACGTCCACTACTGAAAAAAACCACTCTTCAAGTTCAGCATCCCAATAGCTGCGGATGTTCTTATCGGCAAATAGTACGATTTTAGATTGTGAGGTCACGTGCCTCCTCCTTGCTGCCAAAAGCCATAGTTACTTTTCAAATGATCGAGCAAAAATTTAACCATCGCCTTCTCCGCTGGCGTCGGCTCTGAAACGGTTTCATTGGACAGCGTGCTATGGCTTGTAAAATTAATAATTCTGCTCAGATAGAGCTGTTTGTCATCAGGCAACAGCTCCGCCCACTTTTGTAAAGGCGTTGTAATAAAGGATTTTGTTACGCGACAAATCGGGCTGAGCGCCTTCATCATCGCCTTCAATACCCTCTATTTTGGGTGCGATTAAATCTTTGAATTCGCGTGATAGTCGAGTTTTACCCGTCCCGTTAAAGGCATAGATCAATTGCACCTTTTTATTGGCAGTTTTTAGCTGCTGGGCCATTTCCGCTAACGTCTTACTCATGTTGAGCACCTACATCTTCAGGTTTGGGAAAGCTCAACAGCAAATCCCGATAATATTCATATTGCTG
>CAIZCB010000031.1 GCA_903931355.1 uncultured Pseudomonadota bacterium | reverse complement strand
GCACCTCAAGCAGAAAAAGCAGAAGGTTCAAACAATAATCTGATCGGCTTGGCTTTGTTAGCAGCGGTTGGTTTCTTTTTGTACAACAAAAAATCAGCTAAAGCTGTTTCTGTAGAATCTGCTCAAGACTATGCAAATGCGGGTGATTCTACTGGCGTTGAAAAATATTTAGAAAAACAAGGTATGAATAAAACCGGTGTTGCTAAATATTTGGATAAACAAACTGCTAATCCAGCAACTGGTGTTGCCAAATATATGGCAAAACAAATTGTAAGAGATAGAGAAGCTGCAGCTGCAAAAGCAACTGGTGTTGAAAAATATTTGCGTGATAACGCTTAAGAAAACTAATGTAAGTTTGGAATCGGATGATCTGGAACTTACATAAAAAAATTAAGCATTAGATGTAGCTTTCAATAATCGCCACAATTTACACTCGGATCTTTGATAGAGATTTGGGCTCGTGAAGTGTGGCGATTTTGCGTCTGGGACGCATATATCTTATTAGGCGCATAAAGTCGCCTTTCAGTTTCCCTCAACAGCCTAAAGGGTGTTGAGACAATTTTAATCAATAATATTTGAGGATATATTCATGGCAAAAAACCTACTTGAACAACTTCGTGAAGTCACTGTTGTTGTTGCTGATACTGGTGATATTCAAGCGATTGAAACATTCAAACCACGCGATGCAACTACCAATCCATCGTTGATTACAGCTGCTGCGCAGATGCCACAATACCAAAGTATCGTTGATGATACATTGAAAGGTGCAAGAGCAACTTTGGGTGCTGCTGCTTCTGCGGCTGATGTTGTAACTTTGGCATTTGATCGCTTAGCTGTTTCTTTTGGCTTGAAAATTTTGGAAATCATTCCAGGTCGTGTATCAACTGAAGTTGATGCAAGATTGTCATTTGATATCGATGCAACCGTTGCTAAAGGTCGTGAATTGATTGCTCAATACGAAGCAAACGGCATCGACAAATCACGCGTATTAATCAAAATCGCTGCAACATGGGAAGGTATTCAAGCGGCCGCCACTTTGGAAAAAGAAGGCATTGCTTGTAACTTAACTTTATTGTTCGGTATGCACCAAGCGGTTGCTTGTGCTGAAAACGGTATTACTTTAATTTCTCCATTCGTTGGCAGAATTTTAGATTGGTATAAAAAAGATACAGGCCGCGATTCATACGCTCCAGCAGAAGATCCAGGTGTTGTTTCTGTTACTGAAGTTTACAACTACTACAAAAAATTCGGTTACAAAACCGAAGTTATGGGCGCAAGCTTCAGAAACATTGGTGAAATTACCGAATTAGCGGGTAGTGATTTATTAACAATCGCACCTTCTTTATTAGCTGAATTGCAAGCTGTTGAAGGCGAATTGCCACGTAAACTGGATCCAGCAATTGCAGCCGCTGCTTCAATTGAAAAAATCTCAGTTGATAAAGCCACTTTCGAGCGTATGCACGAAGAAAACCGCATGGCGAATGAAAAATTGGCAGAAGGTATTGATGGTTTCGCTAAAGCATTAGAAACTTTAGAAAAATTGTTGTCAGATCGTTTAGCAAGCTTAGAAGCTTAATAAACATCAAAGTAGAGAGCATCAACGCTCTCTACTTTTCTTAATACGAATTTTTTCGAGTTAGTAATAGCTCGTTACTCAGCAGGATAGATTGCATGTCACAGAAAATTTTTGATGTTGTTAAACCCGGTGTTGTTACTGGTGAAGATGTTCAAAAAATCTTTGCTATTTGCAAAGAAAACAATTTTGCATTACCAGCGGTTAATGTTATCAGCACAGATACTATTAACTCAGTTTTAGAAGCAGCCGCGAAAGTAAAATCGCCAGTTGTTATTCAATTTTCAAACGGTGGCGCAGCATTTGTTGCTGGTAAAGGTTTGAAATTGGAAGGCCAAGGTTGCTCAATCGTGGGTGCTATTTCTGGTGCTCACCACGTTCACGCAATGGCTGAACATTATGGCGTACCCGTTATTTTGCATACTGACCACGCAGCAAAAAAATTATTGCCTTGGATTGACGGTATGTTAGATGCAGGCGAAAAACATTTCGCTGCGACTGGCAAACCTTTATTCAGCTCACACATGCTGGATTTATCAGAAGAAAGCCTAGAAGAAAACATTGAGACTTGCGCGAAATATTTAGAGCGTATGTCAAAAATGGGTATGACTTTGGAAATCGAATTAGGTTGTACTGGCGGTGAAGAAGATGGCGTTGATAATAGCGGCATGGATCACTCAGCTTTGTACACTCAACCTGAAGACGTTGCTTATGCTTATGAAGTATTAAGTAAAGTTAGCCACAGATTTACTATCGCGGCTTCATTCGGTAATGTTCATGGCGTTTATTCTCCAGGTAACGTGAAATTGACTCCTTCGATTTTGGATGATTCACAAAAATACGTATCTGAAAAATTTGGTGTGCCACACAATACATTGAACTTCGTATTCCACGGTGGCTCAGGTTCTTCACCAGAAGAAATCAAAGAATCAATCGGTTACGGTGTTGTCAAAATGAATATCGATACCGATACTCAATGGGCAACATGGGATGGCGTTTTACAGTTCTACAAAAAGAACGAAGGCTATTTGCAAGGTCAAATCGGTAACCCAGAAGGTGCTGATAAACCAAACAAAAAATACTACGATCCACGCGTATGGCAACGTGCCGGCCAAGTTGGCATGGTGACTCGTTTAGAGCAAGCGTTCCAAGAGTTGAATGCGGTAGATACGCTTTAATTTCGATTTGAAATAAAAAGCTACAACGCTTGTGATTTTAGGGTCACAAGCGTTTTTTATTTTAGCGGTTACAAATATTGATCAATTCCTTTTTCAGCTCGAATAAATAATGGATTTTTAAGGCGATCCATTAGTCTTTGGTAATTAATATCGTGTTGGCTTCTATCATTTTGTTTATGCCAAAGATGTAAAACAGGAACAGCAAAACGCCCTTCTTTACGATTTATACCTAAATGAATTAGACGAATCACTAAGTCTGAATCTTCATATCCCCAGCCTTCAAACTGTTCATCAAAGCCGTTCACCGCAATAAAATCAGACTTCCAGACAGCGAGATTACAGGTCATGGCCTTTTGCCATTTTCTAGGGTTTAAATATCTAAAGAAATTGATGGGTATATGCAGTAATGGAAGGATCCGATTGATATTGCCTTTTAACCATTGAGATAAGAAGAAGATTGTCGGCTGTTTGTGGAGAAATATGTTTCTGTCTAGTATTTCTGATGTATAGCTTTGGGATAATAAAATTCTATTACCTGGAATCCAAAATCCTTTTTCGGTAAGTTGACGATGTCTGCTAATAAAATTAGGTTGAACGATGCAGTCCCCATCCAAAAATATTAAATAATCACCTTTGCTGGCAGAGGTAGCCTTGTTTCGAATGGTGCCGGCTCTAAAACCTAAGTCTTCTTGGAATATATGTTGAATAATAATCGATGTGTTTTGTTTAAACTCGTTAATAATGTCGCGAGTTTTTTGAGTAGACCCATCGTCAGCAATAATGATTTCAAAGTTATTATCATGTTGACTGTTTAAACTATGAAGGCATAGCGATAATGCATCGGGCCAGTTATAAGTGGTAATAATAACTGATATTAGATACTTCATAATTTAGAGTTATTTAGGTTAAGTGAGCGGAGTTTTAGGTATTTATAATAAGTGCCTTCGGCATTTGATATGGCAAGCATTAACCCTTCTGATCCATCCAAGCAAGAGGCTTTAATAATGTAGGTTCGGAAGAATGTCCAAAGCGCTCGGGTGATTGATCCACCTAATGTAATTCTTTTACCACGGTTAAATAGTTTTTGTGCGCCAAGAGAAGAGTAATTATTAATTTTAGTTAACACTTCTTCTGGGTTGATAAATGCTTCATGTAAGATCGGGTTATTTAATT
>CAIZCB010000030.1 GCA_903931355.1 uncultured Pseudomonadota bacterium | reverse complement strand
TTAAATAATGTTAAATGTTTGTGATTTGCTAACTAATGTTATCGATTACATTTAATCGTTGGTTTAACTTGTCGAATCACCGTGAAATAATGCCGATTTATTCTTATTGTTTGCTTAAGCATTTGGAGTGGTTGTGATGTGCAAAAAAGCGTGGTTTTTGGGTGTGTGCTTGTTGTTTGGACAAGCTCATGCGGTGTTTGCAGAAAATGCCGCCGAAGTTAAACAATCGGCAGAGCAGGGCAGTCCACAGGCGCAAGCGAAATTGGCGTCTTTATATTTGTTGGGGCGTGAGGGACTTGAGGTTAATGAAGCCTTAGCGGCGGAATGGATGGAAAAAGCGGCTAAGCAAGGTTTAATGGATGCTCAAGTGGTGATGGGCGCGATGTATGATCGTGGTTTGGGGGTGATGAATGATAGAGATAAGGCCACCGCTTGGTATCAAAAAGCCGCCGCGCAAGGCCATTCAACCTCGTTGGCGATTTTAGGCAAAAATGATGCAGCCCAAGGCAGTGTACAATTCAACTATCAGGCGATGCGCTTAAGTGCGGCTCGCACGATTCCAAACGAATACGCGAAGAAATTTTTAATTAATAAGTAAGTGATGATGAGTATTAGAACCCGTTTTGCCCCAAGTCCTACCGGTTATTTGCATGTTGGTGGTGCGAGAACTGCTTTGTTTTCATGGTTGTATGCCCGTAAAAACGGCGGAAAATTTATTTTAAGAATCGAAGATACCGATCTTGAGCGCTCTAGCCAAGAGTCGGTGGATGCGATTTTGGAAGGCATGGAGTGGTTAGGGCTGGAGTATGACGAGGGGCCGTTTTATCAAACCCAGCGTTTTGATCGTTATAAAGAGGTGATTCAGCAATTGTTGGATCAAGGCGATGCTTATTACTGTTATTGCAGTCGTGAAGAGTTAGATGCTTTGCGCGAGCAGCAAATGGCGAATAAGGAAAAGCCGCGTTATAACGGCAAATGCCGTCATGGTGCTGAAAACACTGGCGAGCGGGTGGTGCGGTTTAAAAATCCAGAGCAGGGCGAGGTGGTGATTGATGATTTGGTTAAAGGCCGAATCGTGGTTGCGAATAAAGAGCTGGATGATTTGATTATTGCTCGTTCTGATGGCACACCGACTTATAACTTAACGGTTGTGGTTGATGATATGGATATGGGCGTAAGTCATGTGATTAGAGGTGATGATCACGTCAACAACACACCACGGCAGATTAACATTCTGAAAGCTTTAGGCGCACAGTTACCGGTTTATGCTCATGTACCGATGATTTTGGGTTCTGATGGTGCGCGTTTGTCTAAGCGTCATGGCGCGGTTAGCGTGATGCAATATCGCAATGACGGTTATTTGCCAGAAGCGTTGTTGAACTATTTGGTGAGATTGGGCTGGTCGCATGGCGATCAAGAATTGTTTAGTCGCGAAGAAATGATCGAATTGTTCGAGTTGGAAAAGGTCAATGTGTCCGCTTCGACTTTTAACACCGATAAATTATTGTGGCTCAATCATCAGTACATGATGAATAGTGATCCAGAGAATGTGGCTAAGCATTTAAGCTGGCATTTGCAACAGTTGGGCTTGGATTTGGCGAATGGGCCAGCATTAGCTGGTGTGGTCAAGGCGCAGCGTGAGCGTTGCAAAACCTTGGTGGAAATGGCGGCTGATAGCGTGTATTTCTTTAAAGACTTTAGCGAGTATGAAGAAAAAGCCGCTAAAAAGAACTTTAAGCCAGAAGCGGCAGATGTTTTACAGCATTTATGGAATCAATTTAATGCATTAACTGCTTGGGAAATCGAGCCTTTGCATCAGGTGGTTTTGGGAAGTGCAGAACAGTTGCAACTAGGCTTGGGCAAAGTTGCACAGCCTTTGCGGGTTGCTGTTTGCGGTAGTGGTGTATCGCCCGCTATTGATGCGACGTTGGCTTTATTAGGTAAACAAAAGACCTTAACTCGGATTGAACAAGCGATTCAATTCATAAAAAACCAACAAAGTGCTGGCTAATTTTGAAAATGCCTGTATAATGAGCGGACTCAATTGAGGGGCCATAGCTCAGCTGGGAGAGCGCTTGCATGGCAT
>CAIZCB010000029.1 GCA_903931355.1 uncultured Pseudomonadota bacterium | reverse complement strand
TCGCTTTATCTACTTAAATCGTTAGTTGAACGCTATATTCACGACGGCCAGCCGGTGGGTTCACGGGCGCTGTCTAAAGATCCACAACTGAATTTAAGCCCTGCCAGCATTCGCAATGTGATGGCCGATTTAGAAGATATGGGGCTGATTCATTCGCCACATACGTCCGCAGGTCGTGTGCCGACTGTTAGCGGTTATCGTTTGTTTGTCGATAGTTTATTGACAGTTAAGCCCTTGGTTTCCAGCGAACTCAATCAGATGCAAACCAGCCTAATTTCAAATGGCGAACAAACCAGCGATGTTTTGACCAAAGCCTCACATCTACTCTCTGAAATGACGCAAATGGCCGGTGTTGTCACCCTGCCCCGCCGCGAATCGGTGAGTTTGCAACATATCGAATTTTTACCGATGTCGAATAATCGAGTATTGGTGATTTTTGTCACCAACGGCGATGAAGTGCATAACAAAATCATCAATACCGAAAAACGCTTTAGCCCCGCCGAATTGCAACAAGCCGCCAATTATTTGAACTCGGTTTACAGCGGTCGCAGCTTAGCCAGCATTCGCAATTTAGTCTTGAAAGAAATGGAACGCGATCACAGCGCAGTCAATCAAGGTATGTTGGATGCGGTGAGCATGGCGCAGCTGACCTTTGCCCAACAGCCTAAAGATGATTATGTGCTGAGCGGTGAAACTAATTTAATGGGCTTTTCCGAATTGTCCGACATGGACCGTTTGAAGCAATTATTTGAAGCCTTTAGCCAAAAGCGCGGCGTGATTCATTTATTGGATCAATGTTTGCAAGCGGACGGTGTACAGATATTTATTGGTGAAGAATCCGGCTATAGCGCTTTTGATCGTTGTAGCTTGGTCACCGCCCCTTATTCGGTCAATAACGAAGTGGTTGGGGTGCTGGGCGTGATTGGCCCGACCCGCATGGCTTATGAAAAAGTCATCCCCTTTGTCGATGTCACCGCAAAATTATTAGGCGCAGCCTTGAATCCTAAATAATTGCCCTTATGGTTTAGGGCAACCTTGTTTATAAAACCTTGGAGTCACAATGAGTCATCAACAATCAAGCCACGAACAACAACCCGACATCGAGTTAGATGCCGAAGTGCTTGAGCCAATTGAAGCAGTAGAAGAAGTTGTAAGCGAAGTCGAAGCAGAAGCAGAAACCGGCGAAGTCAGCATCGAATCATTACAACAGCAATTAGAAGCCGCGCAACAACAAGCGGCCGCCAATCTCGACAAAGCCTTGCGCGTGCAAGCTGAGATGGAAAATCTAAAAAGACGGGTTCAAAAAGATTTAGACGACGAACGCAAATACGGTTTGACCAAAATCGCTAAAGAATTATTGAGCGTCGTAGACAGCTTAGAGCTTGGTATTCAAGCCGCTAGCAGCGATTTACCAGAAGTGGTGAAATTACGCGAAGGCAGCGAATTAACCGTCAAACAATTTGAAGCGGTATTTGGCAAATTCAACATCGAAGCCATCGACCCAACTGGTCAACCGTTCAATCCTGAATTACATCAAGCGATGGTCATGCAACCTAGCAGCACCGTTGAACCGGGCAGCGTTATCAACACTTTCCAAAAAGGCTATGTGTTGAACGGTCGCTTACTACGCCCTGCGATGGTTGTGGTCGCAAAAGCTGAATAAAACGGAAAAACTCAAGCATCAGGCTTGAAAAATTCACCAGCAACCACATATCGCTAACAAGTTTTAATTTATTCCTTTTTTAAGTTTGGAGAATCTCAATGGCTAAAATGATCGGTATCGATTTAGGCACCACCAACTCTTGCGTTGCAGTATTAGAAAACGGCACCGCGCGAGTTATCGAAAACAGCGAAGGCGCACGTACCACCCCTTCTATCATCGCTTTCACTGCTGATAACGAAGTATTGGTTGGTCAATCAGCTAAACGTCAAGCCGTTACCAACCCAGAAAACACATTATTCGCAATCAAGCGTTTAATCGGTCGTCGTTTTAAAGAAGACGCCGTACAAAAAGACATCAAAATGGTGCCTTACAAAATCATGGAAGCCAACAACGGCGATGCTTGGGTTGAATGCCACGGTAGAAAAATGGCTCCACCAGAAGTTTCATCACGCGTATTAATGAAACTGAAAAAAGACGCTGAAGCATTTTTGGGTGAAGAAGTCACCGAAGCGGTTATCACCGTTCCTGCTTACTTCAACGACTCACAACGTCAAGCCACTAAAGACGCTGGCCGTATCGCTGGTTTAGACGTTAAACGTATCATCAACGAGCCCACTGCTGCGGCATTGGCGTTTGGTATGGACAAACCCAAAGGCGACACCACCATCGCGGTTTATGACTTGGGCGGTGGTACATTCGACGTTTCTATCATCGAAATCGCAGAAATCGAAGGCGAACACCAATTTGAAGTATTAGCCACCAACGGCGACACATTCTTAGGCGGTGAAGATTTCGACTTACGCATCATCGACTTTTTGGCCAACGAATTTAAACGCGACAGCGGCATTGATTTGCACAACGACCCATTAGCGTTGCAGCGTTTAAAAGAAGCAGCAGAAAAAGCCAAAATCGAGTTGTCATCCTCTGAACAAACCGACATCAACTTGCCTTACATCACTGCTGATGCCACTGGCCCAAAACACTTAAACGTCAAATTAACTCGCGCGAAATTAGAGTCTTTAGTTGACGATTTAATCGAAAGAACCAAAGGCCCTTGCTTACAAGCGATTAAAGACGCGGGCATTTCAACCTCAAAAATCAACGACGTTATCTTGGTCGGCGGTCAATCACGGATGCCAAAAGTCCAAGCTTTCGTTAAAAGTTTGTTCGACAAAGAACCACGTAAAGACGTTAACCCAGACGAAGCGGTTGCTTTGGGTGCGGCGATTCAAGCCGGTGTTTTAGGTGGCGATGTTAAAGACGTATTGCTATTGGACGTTAGCCCATTGTCATTGGGTATCGAAACCATGGGCGGCGTGATGACCAAATTGATTGAGAAAAACACCACCATCCCAACCAATGCGTCACAAGTGTTCTCAACCGCTGATGACAACCAAACTGCAGTAACTGTTCACGTTTTACAAGGTGAGCGCGAAGTCGCTTCTGGTAACAAATCATTAGGTCGTTTCGATTTACAAGACATTCCACCAGCACCACGCGGCGTGCCACAAATTGAAGTGTCTTTCGACATCGACGCTAACGGTATTTTGAACGTATCGGCTAAAGACAAAGCGACTGGCAAAAAACAGTCGATTATCATCAAAGCTTCTAGCGGTTTATCGGATGACGAAGTTGAACGCATGGTAAAAGATGCGGAAGCCCACGCTGATGAAGATCGTAAAGTAACGGCCTTGGTTTCTGCTCGTAACCAAGCAGAAGGCATGATCCACGCCACTGAAAAATCATTGAAAGAACTGGGCGACCAAGTTCACAGCGATGAAAAAGCAGCGATTGAAGCAGCAATCAGCGACTTGCAAGCAGTGGTTAAAGGCGATGATAAAGACGCGATTGAAGCGAAAACCAATGCTTTGACTGAAGTAGCTGGTAAATTAGCTGAACGCGTTTATGCACAAAACAATGCCGGTGGTGATACTGGACACGCAGAAGCACATGGCGAGCAAGCCGCTGAACACGATCACAACGTGGTTGATGCTGAGTTTGAAGAAGTGAAGGATGATAAGAAGTAAGTCTTTGTAGCTTGGGTTAGGCGATAGTCTAACCCAACATATTGGCCTTCGATTGTTGGGTTGCGCTATATTCGAGCGTAACCCAACCTTAGATCAAAAAGTTACTATGCAAGACGCAATAACTGAGACAGACGAAAATATTCAATATCATTTGTATGTGATAGCTAAGATTGAGCATAGTCTAGGTCGAGTAGAAACTGAAGGTGGGGTTTCTCATGAAGATGTCGAAAATAGATTTGAAAAATGGCTTTCCAATAATTTAAGTAACTGAGCATTCAATACAAGGTAGCTAACTATGGACACAGCCTCAATAGAACGCGAAGCACTTCATTTACCCAGATCAGATAGAGCTAGACTTGCTCACAATCTGCTAATGAGTCTTGAAACCTTAAACGATACCGAGTTAAACGAAGCTTGGCTTGATGAAGCACAGCGTAGAGCGCATAAAATCGACCAAGGTGAAACCGAGTTGGTTTCAGCGGAGGACGTTAGCATTAAAGCCCATGCCTTATTAAAATGAAAATTCGCTTTGATCAAAATGCTGAAACCGAGCATCTTCAAGCTATATCATTTTATGAATCACAACAAAAAGGTTTAGGTGGTAACTACTTAAATGATTTTGAACAAACACTGAGCTCAATTATTAGCTCACCGCTACGTTTTCGTGTTCTACGTCCACCAGATATTCGTTCAGTTTCATTGGATAAATTCCCATACAAAATTTTATTTCGTGTCGCTATCGACGAGATTCAAATTTTGGCAGTAGCCCACAAAAGAAGAAGACCCGATTATTGGTTAGTCCGCATTTAAAAACTAAACAACGCCAAACCTCTAGGCATTGTTAAAATGTCCAACTTATAAAAACAACTCCATAGCAAAAAATGGCCGCAAAAGAAGATTTTTACAAACTGTTGGGCGTCAGCAAAAACGCCAGCGAAGCTGAAATTAAACAAAGCTATCGCAAAATGGCGATGAAGTATCATCCCGACAGAAACAAAGAGAATCCTGAACAAGCTGAGATTAAATTCAAGCAAATCAAGGAAGCCTACGAGATTTTATCCGACTCGAAAAAACGTGCCGCTTATGACCAGTTTGGTCACGCTGGCGTTGATCCTTCAATGGGCGGCGGTCGCGGTGGTTTCGGCGGCGGGGCTGAAAATTT
>CAIZCB010000028.1 GCA_903931355.1 uncultured Pseudomonadota bacterium | reverse complement strand
TCAATACGTTTAAAGTTAAGCGATCCCTAACGGGATGACAAAAGAAAAGTGGTCAGCAATTTCGAAGGCTATTTTTCCAGAGGCCATCACAGATTAGCCATTCAAACGCATAGTCACCGAGAACAGCCGTTATAGAAAATGACGTTATTTACCCTTGCCGAGCAAAATAAACATTATCAATCAACCGTGTTTTTCCCAATCTAGCCGCAACCAAAATCACCAAATCTTGATCATTATCGCCAGCTGGCGCTAGGTCATTGCTTCGGCAGATATTGAAATAATCAACGCTAAAACCGGCTTGTTGCAAAGCTTGAATTTGTTGGTTGCTGACGGCTTGAAGATCAGTGTTGCCTGCCAGAATCGCGTCCCGTGCCGATATTAAAGCTTGGTAAAGTTGGGGCGCTACTTCGCGTTGTTGCTCAGACAAATAGCCATTGCGAGAACTCATCGCTAAACCATCGCTTTCACGGACAGTGGCGACGCCTTGGATGCTGACTGGCATGTTGAGGTCGGCAACCATGGTGCGGATTACCGCTAATTGCTGAAAGTCTTTTTCGCCTAATAACAATAAATCCGGCTGGACGATGTTGAGTAATTTGCAGACGATTAAGGCAACGCCGTCAAAATGTCCTGGGCGATGAGTGCCGCAGTGTAAGGTCGATAAGCCAGTCACCGAAATTTGGGTTTGGCTGCCGCTGGGGTAAAGGGTTTCGACGCTGGGCAAAAACAATAAGTCAGTATCGCAAGCCACTAAACGCTGTTGGTCTTGTGATTCGGTGCGCGGGTAGCTGGCGAAGTCTTCGTTGGGGCCAAATTGAGTGGGGTTGACGAAAATACTCACCACCACTTTATCGGCCTGTTGTTTGGCTTGATTGACTAATTGAATGTGGCCATCGTGCAAATTGCCCATGGTTGGTACAAAGGCAACACTCAGTCCATTTTGTCGCCATTGGCGGACTTGGCTTCTTAGCGCCTCAACGCTGCTAACGGTTTGCATAACTTAATAACTGTGTTCGCTGGCGGGAAAGCTGGCGTTTTTTACCGCGTGGTGATAATCGCTCAGGGCTTGTTCAATGCTGTTGGCATTGGCCATGAAGTTTTTTGAGAAACGTGGACGGTTGCCGATGCTGATATTGAGCATGTCGTACAAAACCAATACTTGCCCATCACAATCAACCCCTGCGCCAATGCCGATCACGGGAATCGTCAGTTGTTGGCTGATTTGTTTGGCTAAGCTGGCGGGGACGCATTCCAAAACCAATAAACTGGCACCGGCTTGTTCAAGCTTTAAAGCATCATCAACAATAGTTTGCGCTTGGCTGGCTTCGCGGCCTTGGACTTTGTAGCCGCCCAAGGTGTTGACCGATTGCGGTAGTAAACCTAAATGCCCGCAAACTGGAATGCCTTGTGCGACTAAATGGCTGATGCTGTCGAGGCGAGCGCCTTCTAGTTTCACCATTTGCACACCGCCTTGTTGCATTAAACGGGCGGCATTGGCTAAAGCTTGTTGTGGATTGGCGTAGCTGGCAAATGGCAAGTCGGCAATCACCAAAGCGCGTTTGCTGGCGCTACTGACGCAGCGGCTGTGATAAACCATGTCGTCGATGGTGACTGGAATGGTGCTGTTATGGCCTTGAATCACCATGCCTAAGGAATCGCCCACCAGTATTAGATCAATGCCGCATTGGTCGATTAAGGCGCTAAAGCTGGCGTCGTAAGCGGTTAGGCAGCTGATTTTTTCGCCAGCTTGTTTCATCGCGGCTAAATCGCTGACGGTTAAGCTTTTGCGAGTGTTGGCGTATAAACTCATTCAGTAATTTTATGTAAGCCGTCAGCGGGGCAGGCGGCGAGTAATTGAGCTAGTGAGGACTGGCCAATTTGCAAATCGCTTGGGGCAATATCGGCTAATGGATAAAGCACAAAGCCGCGATTAGCCATTTCGACATGCGGGACAATCAAATTAGTGTCGTTAATTACCTCGTTACCAAACAGCAAAATATCTAAATCTAAGGTGCGAGCACCCCAGCGGATATTTCTGACTCGGCCATGAGCATTTTCGATTTGCTGTAATTCAGTGAGCAACTGTTGCGCGGATAGGCTGGTGTTAATCCGTAACACGGCGTTGACGTAATCGGGTTGGTCTTGTGGGCCGACCGGTTTGCTACTGTATAAAGGCGATAGCACCGGTGATGTAACGCTATTTAAAGCGCAAATCGCTTGGTAGGCACTGTGCAAATTGGCGACAGGGTTGTCGAGATTGCTGCCAAGGCCAATGTAAGCCTCGACAGGCGTTTGACTATCAATCATTGTTGGTTTTGGGTTTAGAGCGCGAGCGGTAATGATTGGTTTTGCGGCGCGGTTTACCGTTGCTGCCTTTGGGTGGCGCAGTCATTTTGCGCTGGGTTTCTTCGTCGGCTTCTTGGAAAGTCGTCCACCATTTAACTAATTCAGGATCAGCGCCACCGGTTTCTGCGCGTAATTGTAGAAAGTCGAAAGCGGCGCGGAATTTAACCTGTTCCAATAGTCGGTAAGGTCGGACGCCTACGGTACGGCTGAATTTGTTTTGTAAAAACCAGACGTCACGCATTGATTGAGTGATATGGCGCGGCATGGCGGTGATTTTAATCTGCCGTGTCAGGATTTCATTAGCGGCATTTTGATAAGCGAGGGTTTCGTTTTCGCCATGCGCTAAGCGTTTTTGTACCGCAAATTGCAATGGCTCCCATAACAATGCCGCTAACAAGAAGTAGGGCGTTAGGGTTTTGCCATCGTTAAAGCGTCGGTCAGAGTTTTCCAGTGCTCGAATTAAGAACATGCGCGGAAAATCATGTTGCTGGCTTTGCAAGCTACGTTCGGTATCGGGAAAAAGAATGCCAAACAAGCCGTAATGTCTGAGCATTTCAAAGGTTTGTAGCCCATAGCCGGATAAAAACAATTTCAATACTTCATCGTAAAGACGAGCGGATGGAATGCTTTTTAGTAATGGATGTAATTCGTGGATCGGTTTTTCGGTGTCAGGATGTAGTGTGAAACCGAGTTTGGCGGCAAAGCGAACTGCTCGCAGCATTCTGACTGGATCTTCACGATAGCGAACGCTAGGGTCGCCAATTAATCGCAACATGGCGGCGGCGTGATCTTGCATACCACCGGTGTAATCGACTACTGAGAAATCGCGGATGTTGTAATACAGGGCGTTAACGGTAAAGTCACGACGCCAGACGTCTTGTTCTAAAGTGCCAAATACGTTGTCACGTAATAATCGGCCATCAGCGTGAACCACTTGTTGCTCAGAATCTTCTGGTTCAGAGCCTCTAAAGGTAGCAACTTCGATAATTTCGCGACCAAAAAACACATGCGCTAAACGGAAGCGGCGGCCAATAATTCGGCAATTGCGGAAAATTTGTTTAACTTGTTCGGGGCTGGCGTTGGTGGCAACGTCAAAATCTTTCGGTTCGCGGCCCAATAATAAGTCACGGACACAACCGCCAACTAGATAAGCTTCAAAGCCGGCTTTTTTCAGACGAACCAATACCTTCAGGGCATTTTCGCTGATTTGTGAGCGTGAGATAGTATGCTCAGAACGTGTGTAAATCTTAACTGAACCCGTTATTGCCGCTTGTTGCTCGGCTGGGGAAAAGATTTTTTTGATGAAACTTAAAATGGCACTATTCCTTGGCTATTGTTATTTTTTGATTCTCAGTTAAGTGCTTTTAATGAGAATTCATAATTGTTCGGTCTGTATCATAACATCATGCAAGTTTCCAGCTCAATCAAGCCTTTCTTTCACAATCATCGGCGATATAGTAAAATCGCGCCGCGCGTCGCTGCCAAGACGCAATAACAACAAAGCACCCATCCTCTCGGCATCGGTCGAAGTATGTGGGCGATTTTAAAAATGCCTGGGGGAAGAAAAAATGTTAAAAAAAATATTGAATGGTTTAATCGACCGTCCGTTGTTTACTAGTTTGTTTGTAATTGATTTCTTTATATTGGTTTTTCACAGACCGCCTTTCGCATTTTCAGCAGTGATGTTGGGCGGCTTGGTCGTCATGAGCATGTACTTGGGTCAAAAACTTGAATTGTTCGAAAATAAATAATTGCAAACGCTACGCAAAAAATTATCTAAAAAACCCGGCGCAGTTAATGTAACTGCGCCGGGTTTTTTACGTCGATTGGCAGCTATCAGCTACGATTTCATGTTGCTGTTGGCGGTGTTGTTTCTAGCCACGGTGATTGTTTTGCCGATCAACGGCGGCGAAGCATTTACCTCTCATCAGACGCTTTATCCCCTTTATTTGTTAACTGTTAGTTTCGTGTTTTATGGCTGGTTTTGGACTCATGGCGGCCAGACACTTGGAATGCGGGCTTGGAAAATCAAGTTGATTAGCGATCAAGCGAGTGCTGTGACGTGGTCGCAAGCAGCGATTCGTTTCGTTGTTGCCATTGTTTCTTGGGCCTGTGTGGGATTAGGTTTTTTCTGGTGTTTATTTAATCAGCAAGGCCTGACCTGGCATGATTCCCTGTCTAAAACCCGCTTACATTGGTTAGCTAGCGAACAGGCTTGAAGTCTGTCGAATGTGATATATTCCGGCTTCAATTTTTAGCCCTTGCTGGGCCGGGAGCATCTAATGAAAACAATAACAACTCTGTTTGTCGTACTGGCTGCGGGCGTGGCGCAAGCAGACGTTACTTTGCAAGATAATTCAAAAATTCTCGGCAAATGGAAAGTCACTGCCGAATCGATGGGCTTGGACAAAGAGAAAAAAGCCTTGAATGTGACTTGGGATTTTCAAAACAATGGCACTTTAATGACCATTGGTGAAGATACTTTGGGCAGAACGGCACAGATGGATATTCCTATCAAATACAGCGTTGAAAATGGCGTGATTAAAAAACAAGTCACCCCTGGCCGTGAAAAATACGAAGATTGCTCGGTGTTAGAAATGGAAGGCAGCAATATGATTTTGAAATGCAAAGGTCTGTTCTTCTTCATGACCCGCAAGTAAGTCGATTGATACGCTGATGTATGCAAGATACATCAGCGTCATTGCTTGCTAAGTTTGCCGCCTGACGGCATAGATAGCGGCTAAGAACACCAAGCTGCTAGGTAAAACCGCCATCACAATCGGGTTAAAGTCATACACCAAGCCAACATGGCCGGCAATTTTGTCGAAAATGTTAAAGGTCATCCCAATCAACACTCCAATCATGATTCGCGCTCCGGTACTGGTGCCGCGACCAATGCCAATCACGAACGGCGCTGAAACCATCAACATCACGAAAGTCACAAAAGGATTAACCAAGCGACTCCAGAAGGCTAATTCATAGCTTTGTGATTTTTGATTGTTATCTTTCAAAAAGTCGATGTACATAAATAAGTCGTACATGGAGAGATTATCGGAATTAACCACGGTGACTTTCAACAAATCGGAATCGATAGTCGATTGCCAAGCTTGTTCTGCATCGTTATTAGCAAAAACCTGACGATTGCCAATTTGAGAATGCTGGACATTTTCCAAGCGCCATTGATCCTTGCCCAAAAACTTCGCATGGTCAGCATGAGTCATATCGGTTAATTGATGTTGGTCGTTAATTTCGTAGATTCGCACATCATTCAACGAACCGTCATCCAACAGCTTTCTGACATTAATAAAACGATTACCTTCGCGTAGCCACATACCGTATTGAGAGCGCAGCATGATTTCATTATTGTTTTGAGCGGTAGTTTTTAATAGCTGCGCCTCACGTTCACAGCTAGGCGCAATAAATTCACCCACTAAAACCGCAGCCATTACTAAAACCAAGCCAGCCAACATAATGGTGCGAATAATCCAAAAAGTGGATAGCCCAATCGCCCGCATCGCCACAATTTCACGATTATTCGCCATTGCGCCAACCACAAACAAACTACCCAGCAAAGCCGCAGACGGCATTAGTTCATAAAATACCCGAGGTGATGTGAGTGCCAGATATTGCAGAATTTGCGGCAAACCATAACTACCTTTGCCTAATTCTTGGAGTTGGTCACTAAAGGTGAACAGGTTGTACAAGGTCAATAGCAGCAATAAGGCAATGCTCGAACCTTTAACGACTTCCTTAACGATATAGCGGGTTAAAACGCCCATTTCAGTGTCCTTTGCGTAAATTGGCTAACAGCCATTTAAAACCGTAAAACCGCATCAGTAGGCCTAAACCCAAAAACAGTAGTAACAAATCAATCCAAACATAGCCCAATAGCGGTGATATTTTGCCGCTGAGCATCCAGCTGTGGTTTACCCGTTGCAGATTGGAATAAGCAAAGTAAATTCCAAATGCCACTAATAAATTGCCGTAAACGCCGCCACGAGGGGAAATTCTGGATAAAGGAACCGCTAAAAAACCCAATAAAATCACGCCTAATGGACTGTTTAAGCGGTCTTGTAATTCGGTTATATCTAAAAGATCGGCTGATTGAATCAATTGCTGGCTTTCAATGCTGTGTTTATTGGGCACTAAATCGGTAGTTTTACGTTCGATTAACACCGCATATTCATCAAACTTTTCGATAGAGAAGTCTTTATTGCCAGGTACGCCTTGAATCCGCTCGCCGTGTTCCAAAATCAAATAAGCACCGCCCGGCAAATTGTCGATATGGCCATATTCGGCATTGGCAATCCCTAAGCGTTGGCCTTGTTTGTTTTGCACAAACACATTGCGCATTTTGCCGCTGGCATCTAATACTTCGGCATAGAAAATTAACTCGCCACTGCGGTATTCGCTAAAACGCCCCGGTGCGATGCTACGAATATCGGCGCTTTCAGCATCGTTGTGCATCATTTTTTGGCTTTGCGCTTCAGCCCACGGTGTCGCATACATCGACAAACCCGCGGCACAAAAACTCAGTGGAATTAACACCCAGAACACCGAGCGGTACAAAGTCAACATCCCGCCACCAGCTGAAGCAATCGCCGCCATTTCTTGATCACGGTACATTCGCCCCAACACCATCAAAACCGACATAAACAAAGCGGCTGGTAAAAAAGTTGATGCCACGATGATGATTTTAAAACCCAGAAGACTTAAAACCGTTTCATTAGCGATATTACCTTCTATCGCTTGCGCCAGAACTCGAATGAATTTTTGACTAACGATGATAATCACCAAAACCAACAATACCGAACTGACGGTTTTTAGTAGGTCGGAAATGATCATTTTATCTAGCACCGTCCACAGCCTAAATGGCCGTCCACCGCTAGGAATTGCCTGTTTGTTGCTCAACCACTGACTCCTGATTCTTAAGGTATAATTCAAGGCTATTACTGCCTAATTCGGCAGAAAATCCTACTTCACGTTATTAAAAGGCCACTGCCATCATGGACTATTCTATAGAAAGCTTATCCTTAGACAAACTGCAAAGCGATTGTGTACTGGTTGGCGTATATGAAAATCAGCAACTCAGCCCAGCAGCCACCACGCTTGACGCACTCTGCGGCGGCTTAATTAGCAAACTGATTAGCCGTGGCGACATTAAAGGCAAAAACGCCGAAACCTTATTAATCAACAACATTCCTCACACCAATATCGAACGCATCATTTTGGTGGGTTTTGGTGAAAACGGCAAAGTCACCCGCAAGCAATATCGCAAAGCCTTAGCCGCTGCGATTAAAACCGTCAAAGATAGCAAAGTAAAATCCGCCAGCAGCGCATTGTTGGATGTGGTTGTGGAAAAAGCCGACATCGCTTGGCAAGCCCGTCAAATTGTCGAAGTCTTTAACGATGGCATTTATCAATACAGCGCCACCAAAAAATGCGATGACAAATTACCGTTACAAACCATTCGCCTGATCGCCAATGACAGCCAAATTGCTTTAGCTAACAGCGGTTTGCAACAAGGTGTCGCGATTGCTCAAGGCGTTGAATTAACCAAACAATTGTCCGATTTGCCGGGCAACATCTGCACGCCAAGCTATTTGGCCGAGCAAGCTTTGGCATTAGCGGGTCAACATGCTGACTTAAACTGCGAA
The DNA here is from genome assembly GCA_903931355.1 of uncultured Pseudomonadota bacterium. Classification (GTDB taxonomy): domain Bacteria; phylum Pseudomonadota; class Gammaproteobacteria; order Methylococcales; family Methylomonadaceae; genus Methylomonas. The sequence continues at coordinate 4,257 of CAIZCB010000028.1, read as the reverse complement.
ATCTTAGAAGAAAGCGACATGGAAGCCTTGGGTATGGGGTCATTCCTAGCGGTTTCTCGTGGCAGTCGCCAACCAGCGAAATTAATTTGCCTCAACTATCAAGGCGGCGACGCTAACGCTAAACCGATTGTCTTAATCGGCAAAGGCTTAACCTTTGATGCCGGCGGTATTTCATTAAAACCCGGTGCTGGTATGGACGAAATGAAATACGACATGTGCGGCGGTGCCAGCGTGTTGGGGATTTTGCGAGCGGCTACTTTGTTGAATTTGAAATTAAACATCGTTGGCTTAATTCCGTCCTCAGAAAACTTGCCTGATGGCGACGCCAACAAACCGGGCGACATTCTTACCAGCATGGCCGGTAAAACCATCGAAGTGTTAAATACCGATGCCGAAGGCCGTTTGATTTTGTGCGATACCTTAACCTACGCACAAAAATTCGATCCAGAAGTAGTGATCGATATGGCGACCTTAACCGGTGCTTGTATTGTCGCATTAGGTCGCGTGCCAAGCGGTTTATTCGGTAACGATGACGCGTTGTGCAACGATTTGTTAACTGCTTCTGAAACCGCTTGTGACGCTGTTTGGCGGATGCCGATTTGGGAAGAATACCAAGAGCAGCTGAAATCCAATTTTGCTGACTTAGCCAACATCGGCGGCCCAGACGGTGGCAGCATCACCGCGGCTTGTTTCTTGGCTAATTTCGCCAAAGACTACCGTTGGGCACACATCGATATCGCCGGCACCGCATGGCGTACCGGCGCGGCTAAAGGTGCAACCGGTCGCCCAGTGCCATTGTTAAGCCAATATTTGATTAACCGTGCTGGCTGAAGTTAGCTTTTATGTCTTGGCCTCGCAGTCACAACACGAGCGCCAAGACTTTGCTTGCAAGCTGATTGAAAAAGCTTACCGTAGCGGCTGTTTTTGCTATGTGCTGACTGACTCGCCTGAGCAAGCCAAGCAAGTTGATCAACTGTTATGGACTTTCCGCGCCGGTAGCTTTATTCCGCACCAAATTTACACTGGCGCGTTGCCTGATTATAAAAACACTATCTTAATCGGCAGCGAGCCGATTCCTGACGGCTGGCAAGCGGTGGTGGTTAATCTTTCAACCTTATACCCACCGGTAAAATCACCCACGGAACGAATTCTGGAAATTCTCGATGGCAGCGAAGCCAGCAAGCAAGCAGGGCGTGAGCGTTATCGGTATTATCAGCAGGCGGGGCTGAATATTACGACGCATAAGATGTGATTTTGGAATGGTTGGGCTGACCTTTGAGGTGAGATATGAAGCAAGTGAATAATGTCAGATTAGATGAAACTGTTTTAAAAACGATTGCCGATTTAAACACTAGTAAAAATACCCTCCTGCAATTTGCAGGTACTTTAGCTGAAGAGGATGCTAATCAGCTGTTAACTGCAATTGGTAACGATAAAAAATCAAATTTCGATTGCTATCTTTTTAGCCATTCAACACCGAACTCCCCTTAATCTGCACATAAACCGCCATTCCTTCAATCAACCCCAACAGCTGTTTTGATTTGCTAGTGATATGCGCCAATAAAGCTTGATCACCGACGCGTAATTGCACCACGGTTTGCCCACCATCAGCATCACTAATCTGCTCAATAATCGCCGGTAAAACATTCAAAATACTGCTGGCTTGCGGTTTTTCTAAACAAATACTGACATCACGCGCATAAATTTGTACGCGTACAGCGCTGCCAAGTTCAGCGTTAAGACTGGGCAGATGCAAATGGCCGCCGTTAAATGACACCTCGCTGAGTTGATATTCGGCATCATGAGCCGATAAAACCGTATGCCAAACACTGCAAGCCTCGCGCTGTTTAGCCAGTGGTAAATCAATGCGACTGAGCACCTGCGCCAAACTGCCAAACGCTTCGACCTTGCCTTGATTCATCAGTACAATATGATTAGCCAGTTGCAGCATTTCTTGTAGCGAATGGGTGACGTACAACACCGGAATCTCTAAACGCTGCTGCAAATTTTGTAAGTAAGGCAAAATTTCCTGTTTACGCTTAAAGTCCAAGGCTGCCAGCGGTTCATCCATCAGCAAAATTTCAGGATTTAAAGCCAAAGCCCGAGCAATCGCCACCCGTTGTTGTTCGCCGCCGGATAATTTATCCGGTAAGCGATTTAGCAAATCCTTAATCCCCAATAGCGCTATCAACTCGTCGAGATTGGCTTTCGCCGTCGATTTGTCGAGTCGTTTAATCCCAAATTGGATGTTTTCAGCAACGGTTAAATGCGGAAATAGATTAGCTTGTTGAAACACATAACCCAAAGGTCGATGATGCGGTGGCAGAAAAACGCCTTGGTCGCTGTCTTGCCAAAGCTTGCCGTTAATTTCTAAATGCGCTGATTGAGCGGTTTGCAAGCCAGCGATGCAGCGCAGCAGACTGGTTTTGCCTGAGCCAGAATCGCCAAACAACACGGTGACACCGCGATTCGGCAAGCTTAAATCCAAGGCTAATTGAAACGAGCCGTAATCGACTTGGAACTGGCAGCGCATCATCGTAAACCGTCCCAGCGTTTGTGATTAACGCTATACAGCACCAGCAATACGCTAAACGAAAACACTAATAACACCGCCGCCAAGCCATGCGCTTGGCCATATTCCAAGGCTTCGACATGATTATAAATTTGCACCGACACCACGCGAGTTTGGTCGGGAATGTTGCCGCCGACCATTAACACCACGCCAAATTCTCCAACGGTATGAGCAAAGCCCAAAACGCTGGCGCTTAAAAAACCGTGTTTCGCCAATGGCAAAATCACGCTAAAAAAACTATCCAAACGGCTGGCGCGTAAAGTGGCGGCGGTATCCAACCAGCGTTGATCAATCGCCGCAAATGCCGTTTGCAAAGGCTGCACCACAAACGGTAACGAATACAACACCGACGCCAACACCAAACCGGCAAAAGTAAACGGCAAGCCGCCAATCCCAAGCCAGCGCGTCAATTGCCCAATCGCGCCATGCGGCCCCAATGCTAACAGCAGGTAAAAACCTAGAACCGTTGGCGGTAACACCAAGGGCAAAGCGACGATGGCATTAATTACACCTTTCCAAGCCGATTGAGTACGACTCAGCCACCAAGCCAACGGCGTGCCAATCAGCAACATAATCAAGGTGGCAAGGCTGGCCAGTTTTAGGGTCAGTAATAAAGTGTCAAGATCGCTGGCGCTAAGCATAATGGGATTTATTGGGGTAAGTCGTAACCATAACGGCTAATAATCGCTTTGGCGGTTGTTGAGTTTAAAAAGCTCAACAAAGCCTGCGCCGCTGGGTTTTCTGCACCCAAATTTAACAATACCGCTGATTGTCGAATCGGCGCATGTAGCTGGTCGGGGACAATCCAGCCAGAACCACTGCTGATTTTGCCGTTTTCATAGACTTGCGATAAGGCGATGAAGCCTAATTCTGCATTGCCAGTGCTGATAAATTGTTGGGTTTGAGCGATGTTTTCACCCTGCACCAGCAACGGTTTAAGCTTGTCGGACAGCTTAAGATTTTTGATAACCTCAACCGCCGCCGCGCCATAGGGCGCTAGTTTTGGGTCGGCAATGGCGATATGTTTAAAACTGCCATTGCTCAAAACTTTGCCTTGGCCATCAACATAATTATCGGTTGCCGACCACAACACTAATTTGCCCAAAGCATAATTAAAACGACTGCCAGCCACAGCCAAGCCGCTTTGTTCCAGTTTTTCTGGGCCGCTTTCATCTGCCGACAAGAAAATCTCAAACGGCGCAGCGTTTTCGATTTGCGAAACAAATTTACCGGATGAACCGAATGACAATTTAGCACTGTGGCCGGTGGTTTTTGCAAACTCGGCGGCGATTTCTGTCATTGGTTTGCTGAAGTTGGCGGCAACGGCAACCAGTGTTGTTTCAGCAAAAGCGATAGAGTTAGTCAGCATGAAGCCGAAAACAACGGCTACACGCAAGGTATGTTTAAACATGTGAATTCTCCAGAATTCTCAATAAGCGATTAGAAACGTAATTGGCTTTGAACAAAGAAATAATCAGTGTCTGCACCTGGTGTCGATGCACCAGTTGCTAGGCCGTTAGTACCACCAGTAGAGTTAGTTGTTTTAGCGGATTTGGCAAAATCGCCTTTAATCAAGTGATACCAGCCAGCATCAAAATTCACGCTGCTGTTAAAGTTATAGCGACCAGTAAAACCAATTTGATCGCCAACATAAGTACCATTGCCATTTGCTAGTGCTGGCGTGG